>JBCCCC010000005.1:0-59061 GCA_039033695.1 Pseudomonadota bacterium
CACCTTCACCGGGTTTCATGACACCAAGGTGACATTTGCTGTCAACGATCTCGCCAACCAGCGTCTGTTGGCCCAACGCTAACGTGCTGCTGCTTGGCGCTGGCCCGGGTAGATTCGCAGTCTCGATACTGCCTGCGACCAATTCGAGCATCGACTGTTGATCACGTTCGATGAGTGTGCCGGACAGCTTCACAAACTGGTTATGCCAGTCGCTGATGTCGGCGCCTTTCTTGCCGCCACCAACCAAGTGTATGCGCACGGTCGCCTCCGCCGGGGCCTCTTCGTTGCCAGCCGGAATCAGTAGCGCTGGGTAGGGGTCACTGACCAGGTAGCCTTGCACCGTCGACACATTGCCAAATTCGAAACGTGAGTCGTGAAAATGATCCTGGCTACCGGCGAAAGCACCCAGCGCGGCTGCCCCGACAGCGGCGAACCAAAACAGCCGGCTGCGCAGCCACCTCGCAATAGCCCGCGGGGCTCGCGCCTGGTAGCCGACGTAGAAATCGCTGTCATTTGGTTTTTCTTGTTCGCTCATTGCTCGCTTAGCCATGACGGCGCTGTCCGCCAAAAACACTGCTTGGCATACATGACCGGAGGACGCCGTAAATCATTACCACTGGGCAGGTCATCATGTGCCTTGTCCAGGATCATATGATGCGCACCGGTTCAACATATTGACCCGGGGCATTGGGCGTCGCCTGCACCTGCACGGCGCTGCCGTCGAGGCGCAAATTGAAGGTCGGTATGCGCTCCTCGAAGGGTGCCGGCGACGCGCCGGTGGCTGGGTCATATTGATAACCATGCCATGGACAGGTTATCAGCCCGTCGATAATGCAGCCTTCGCCCAACGGGCCGTTTTGATGCTGGCAAACCGCTGAGACCGCCGACAGCGTATTGCGATAACGAAACACCGCGACGCGCTCAGCGCCGATAGTCGCCACCTCGGCATGGTTTTCCTCAATATCATCAACATCGCATACGGAAACCCACTCACCCTGCTGATCGATGTCTTTGTCACGCTCGCGCCACCCGGCCAGGCAATGGGCAATGATGACGCTACCCGCAGTAGCGCTGACAATGATGCCAAGCGGCGCGCTGCCTTGATCCTGCATGGCGCCAAACACGATATGGCCAACGACGAGCGCGTAGGCGACATAAACAAGCATATGTAGCGCTTTCCAGACTGGGGCCGACAGATTGGCTAACCAGAAATCATGACTGGTCGCTGCCATCGCGAACAAGATCAGCAGCGCGACAAACCCCAACAACTGGAACGGCACATCCAGGCCACCCGACGAATCCGGAAAGTGTGACAGCACACTGGCAACGGGATTAACGTCGCCCAACAAATGGAACTGGATCAGCGCAAATAAACCGTGAGTCAGGGCTACCAGAAACGTCGCGACGCCGAGATGCCTGCGGTTGTACAGAAGCGGCAGGGCGCGCGGGGTTAGGCGAGCCAAAGGTCCGATCAACAGGACAAATGTCAACAACACGAATGCCGTGGCGCCGAACGCGCGGATGATAAGCGTCTCTGCTGTAACCGCTGGAAACAGCGTTAATGTCGCCACAGAAAAGACGCTGACCAACAAAACGATAACGCTAACCAGCACGCCATCGTAAACCCGCTTTTGCCGGTTCCACATGACAGGACGATACTGATGCGACATCAGCGCGCCACCTGTACGGTGATGGCGTCAGAAATCCAACGCTGACGAACCGGGTCATAAAACCGCAAGGCAAGACGATCACCAGATGATGATCCGTCGATCAGCAGCCCCTCGCGCAAGGCGGTCAGGCTACCGATGTAGCGCGGCGATCTGTTGCGATCGTTGACGACAAAAACGGATACCCGGCCCGTAGACGTCTCCAGTGGCACGATTGCAGATGCGCTGGCAAAAACAGCGTTGTCCTGTGAGATCGCCGAGACACGAAAACCTGCGTTGTTGATCGTGACATCTGCTGGTGTGGACACGGTGCTTGGCGCGGCGACCTGATGCAGCGGTCTGACGCGCTGGTTTGCATCGTGGATCCCTGCAACGATGACTAACGGTAATGCGATAGCCAGCACTGGCCAGATGAGGCGATGGAGTTTTCGTAACGGCCGAATCATCTGTTGGGCCGCCGGTGCGCATTGCGTTCAAGCGCGCCAAGCTGCTTGGGTTTGATCCAACGCAAGAGCAGCATAGGCCACAACAATACACTGCCTGGAAGCAACAGCAGTCGAAAGCCAACGCCGGTGCCGCGCGCCGCAGGGTCTACCCTTGTGACGCCAAGCGCTACGAAGAACAGCCCGACAACCAGCCCGGCCAGGCTGTAAAGCGCCAGGATAGTTGTAACCCATTGTGCAAGCTGGATCGACATGACGCAGCACTCCGCCTTGAATCTTATTCGCCCAGTGTACCAGCACAGGTCGTTTTTCCCACAAGGAACACGTGCCTAGTGCATCACGCGCCAGGTCATCCGGGCCGCTGCCACAATGAGAAACGCACCGAATACACGTTTCAACGTGGCTTGCGGCAGTTTGTGTGCAAGCGATGCGCCAAGCCGAGTCGTGATACTGGCGGCCAGTATGATGATGAGCACCGAGGGCAGGTGCACAAACCCTGCCGCATACTTTGGCAAATCGGGTATGCGCCGGCCGGCGACGATATAGCCAAACGTTGCCGGAACTGCAATGAAAAGGCCCAGCATGGCCGAGCTGCCAACGGCTCGATGTACGCTGAATCCCATTCGGGTCAGCATCGGCACGGAGAATGACCCGCCACCAATTCCAATCCACGACGAGAAGGTACCAATCAGTGTTGCGAGGCTACGCTGCACCGAGGCAGACGGCTGCCAGTGTGTCGTGCGAGCGGGCAGGCTCATGAGCATTCTCAGGCCGACGACCGTGGCCAGTACTGCGAATAGCACGCGCATGACGTCGCCGTCGAGCCAGCGGGCGAGGATTGCGCCGACGAACGCGCCAAGTGCGATGAAAGGCCCCCAGCGTTTAATCACAGCCCATTGAACGGCACCTTGTTGCGCGTGCGCTCGCGCCGATAGCATTGATGTCGCGACTATGACTGCTAGCGAGGTGGCGACTGCGATATGCATGCTCACGCGATCCGCAACGCCAGCGCGCGCCAGCACCAATGAGAGGATCGGCACGAGTACGATGCCGCCGCCGACACCCAATAAACCGGCGATCAGTCCGGCGACAATGCCTGCCACCAGCAGTGGTACGATTAACGATAACAGCAGCTCGCCCGCCACGAGATAATCCAGTCAGCGCAGTTGGCTGCTTGCTTTGCGACGGTGTGCAGTATAATCCTCAGCACGACCTTTGTATTGCCAGGCTATCCAACATGATTTCAACCTCAGCGCGCATCACTACCATCGTCACCAGCATGCTGGCGGCAGTCCTCGCAGGCGCACCGGTAATGGCGCAGCAGCAGCGGGTTGCGTCGATTATCGATTACGGCTCCCGACATCACTCAGTGATAGACCAAGGCGGCATGGTTGCGGTGCAAAATGCCATTGCCGCGGAAGTTGGTGCCGACATTCTGGCGGCGGGCGGCAACGCGGTCGACGCCGCAGTCGCGGTTGGCCTGACGTTAGCGGTCACGCTGCCGCGTGCAGGCAATCTCGGGGGCGGCGGATTCATGTTGGTCTACCTGGCAGACGAAAATCGAACGATTGCGATTGACTATCGTGAGCGCGCACCGGGTGCGGCCAGCCGGGATATGTTCCTCAAAGCGGATGGTGAGCCCGATAACAGAGCGTCACGGTTCAGCTATCGGTCGGCCGGCGTGCCTGGCACCGTTGCCGGCATGCATCATGCGTTGACGCAATACGGCAGCATGTCTTGGCGCGAGGTGCTCGAGCCCGCCATTCGCGTTGCCAGCCGCGGCATGCAGGTCAGCCTTGACTTGTCGCAAACGCTGAAGCGCCGTCGTGAGTCGCTGGGTCGCGATCCGGAGACGTTGCGCACTTACTACAAGGCCGATGGTGTGCCCTATGAGGCGGGAGAAACCCTGCGTCAGAAGGATCTCGCGTGGTCGCTGACAGCTTTGGCTAAAGATGGGCCAGACGCTTTCTACCGTGGCGTGATCGCCGAGAAAATCGTCGCCGCCATGCAAGCTAACGATGGGCTCATCACACTTGACGACCTGGACAATTACCGCATAACCGAGCGCGAGCCCGTTGTTGGCACGTACCGCGAGGCAACCATTGTCTCTATGCCGCCACCGAGCTCAGGCGGCGTCTTGTTGATTCAGATGCTCAACGTGCTCGAGCAGTTCGAGCTTGGTTCGTTCGGTTATGGCAGTGCCAAGGCTGTGCACTTGATGGCTGAGGCGATGCGTCGCGCCTACGCTGATCGCAGTGAACATCTCGGCGATCCTGACTACTACACCGCACCGGTGGACTGGCTGATGAGCAAGGCCTACTCGCGAAAGCTCGCGGCTGAAATCGATCTGCGCGCGGCGCGCCGGTCGACCGACATCGCACCAGGCGTCAATGCCGGCTATGAGAGCCCTGACACCACGCACTATGCCGTGGTCGATGCGGCCGGCAACGTTGTCGCCAACACCTACACGCTAAACTTCTCTTACGGCAGTGGTATCACCGTACCTGGCACCGGCATCCTGTTGAATAACGAGATGGACGATTTTTCGGCAAAACCGGGTTCGCCGAACGGCTATGGCCTGCTCGGCGGCGAAGCAAATGCGATCGAGGCCGGCAAACGCCCGTTGTCATCGATGACGCCGACCATCGTGTTTCGTGATGGCAAGCCGTGGATCGTGACGGGCAGCCCTGGTGGTAGTCGCATTATCACGACCGTATTGCAAGTCATCGTCAATGTCATCGATTTCGAGATGTCCATCTCTGATGCTGTTGCAGCGCCCCGTTTTCACAACCAGTGGTTCCCTGATCGATTGTTTATGGAGCCGGGTTTCAGTCCGGATACGTTGGCGATTCTTGGCGAAATGGGGCATGAGATCGACGCGCGGCCCCGTACGATGGGCAGTGCCCAGACAATATTGCTCGAAGACGGCTATCAAAAGGGCGCTGCGGATCCGCGCAGACCCGACGCGCTGGCAATCGGTCCGCGAAGCCTTGGCTGCAGAAATGCGAAGGTCGCGTGCGCTCATTGACGCCGTATTCGCTGCGCTTGGCGGGCGCATGGCGGCCCTGAGATCAAGCTCCGGGGCATCGTGTAAATAGTCGAACGTGAAACGGTCATCGCCGCTATAATGCGCGGCTTTGCCGGATCCGGATCGACTATGAAATCCCCAGAGAAACTCCGCAATATTGCGATTATTGCGCACGTCGACCATGGCAAGACGACCTTGGTCGATCAATTGCTGCGCCAGTCCGGCACGTTGGATGCGCGCGCTGAGGTACAGGATCGCATGATGGATTCGAATGACCTCGAGCGCGAACGCGGTATTACGATTCTGTCCAAGAATACTGCCATTCGCTGGGACGACTGGCGCATCAACATTGTCGATACACCGGGCCACGCCGATTTCGGTGGCGAGGTTGAGCGGGTGCTCTCCATGGTGGATAGCGTCCTGCTGCTGGTTGATGCGGTCGAAGGTCCGATGCCGCAGACCCGTTTCGTGACCGCGAAAGCATTCGCCAAAGGCTTTACGCCGTTGGTCGTCATCAACAAGATCGACCGCGATGGCGCGCGCCCTGACTGGGTGCTGGATCAGACCTTTGATTTGTTCGACCGGCTAGGCGCTACTGACGAGCAGCTCGATTTTCCGGTGATTTATGCATCGGGTCTGGCGGGTTATGCGTCGCTGGATGAAACCGCCCGCAGCGGCGATATGAAGCCACTGGTGGATGCCGTCATTGAGCATGTACCGGCGCCATCAGTGAATCTTGATGGTGGGTTGCAGCTGCAGGTTTCCAGCCTCGATTACGACCCGTATGTGGGTGTGATTGGCGTTGGCCGCGTGACGCGCGGCGTCGCCGTCCAGAATGAAGCGCTGTCGATTGTCTCCGCCGACGGCAAAGTGCGCAACGGTCGCATTCTCGAGTTGTATGCTTTCCACGGCTTGCAGCGTCATCGCGTGGAGCGCGCCGAAGCGGGCGATATCGTCGCGTTCAGTGGCATCGATCCGCTGTCGATTTCCGACACACTCTGTACGCGTGGACAGGAGGATGCGCTGCCTGCGTTGACCGTCGATGAGCCAACGATCAGCATGACGTTTCAGGTGAATAAGTCGCCACTTGCGGGTCGCGAAGGCAAGTACCTGACGAGTCGGCAGATTCGTGAGCGTCTGGAGCAGGAGCTTAAACACAACGTTGCATTGCGCGTAGAGCCACTGGATGACCCTGACAAATTCAAGGTATCGGGGCGCGGCGAATTGCACCTGTCTGTATTGATCGAGACCATGCGGCGGGAAGGCTTTGAGCTCGCCGTGTCGCGACCTGAGGTGATTGAGATAGAGCGAGACGGTGTCACGCTGGAGCCGTTCGAAAACCTCACCGTGGATTTCGATGACGACTATCAGGGTGCCGTGATGACCCGGCTTGCAGATCGCAAGGGTGAGCTGCAGTCTATGACCGCAGACCAGAAGGGACGGAGCCGTTTGGAATACCGTATCCCGTCCCGTGGCCTGATCGGCTTTCGCACAGAGTACCTGAGCGCGACGGCCGGCACCGGCCTTATCTATCATGTGTTCGATGCGTATGCACCGAAGCTGTCCGGCGCCATCGCACAGCGCAACAATGGCGTTTTGATCTCAAACGTCGCTGGCAAAGCACTGGCATATGCGTTGTTCAATTTGCAGGAGCGTGGCCGGCTGTTCATTGATCACGGGCTGGAAGTGTATGCGGGCATGATCGTTGGCATTCATTCACGTAACAATGATTTGGTCGTCAACCCGACCAAAGCCAAGCAGCTCACCAATATTCGCGCTGCGGGCACGGATGAGAATCTGCTGCTGACGCCACCGATCCGCTTTTCGCTGGAGCAGGCGCTTGAGTTTATCGATGACGATGAGCTTGTCGAAATCACGCCAGCCAATATCCGTTTGCGGAAAAAGCTGCTGTCAGAATCTGACCGAAAGCGGGCCTCACGAGCCAGCAAGGCGGACTAACACTGCATCCGTTCGGCGTGCGCGGCCTTGCTCGCATGCTGGCAATAATGGCCAGTATGCCGCACCATGATCGCAACCTGCGAGTCACCGCAGGATGCCTACCCGGGGGGGGTCTATGCAAAACAGTGCGGCGCAAGGTGCCAGCGGCAAAGCGTATTTTGCGCTCGGCATGCTGGTGTTGGTCTATACGCTTAACTTTATCGATCGAACGATCATCTCGATTCTCATTCCGTCGATACAGGCTGAGTTAGATATCTCCAACACACGGCTGGGCTTGCTGGCAGGCACATTCTTCGCGCTGTTCTATTCGATACTGGGCATCCCGATCGCGACAATCGCCGACCGTGGCAATCGGCGCAACCTGATTGCATGGGCACTGTTTATCTGGAGTGGCATGACCGCGCTGTGCGGCATGGCGCAGAACTTCGCCCAGTTGGCGCTCGCGCGTATCGGCGTTGGCGTGGGTGAGGCTGGCTGCAGTCCACCCGCGCACTCCATGATCTCGGATTACTTCCCGCCGCATCAGCGTGCGACAGCGCTGGGCGTCTATTCGCTCGGTATTTCGCTGGGCATCATGTTTGGCTATCTTGTCGGTGGCTGGATCAA
Source organism: Pseudomonadota bacterium (assembly GCA_039033695.1). Classification (GTDB taxonomy): domain Bacteria; phylum Pseudomonadota; class Gammaproteobacteria; order Steroidobacterales; family Woeseiaceae; genus CALBPI01. The sequence goes on from JBCCCC010000005.1 coordinate 7,704, forward strand.
TGAGCTGTATGGCTGGCGTAATGCCTTCTTGATCGTCGGCTTGCCTGGGATTTTCCTGGCCGTTATTTTTCGATTCACGGTGTGGGAGCCGCCGCGCGGGCATTCGGAGGCTCGCGTCAGCGAAGACACACGGCCTTCGATCGCCGAGACCTTCAAGTTTCTGATGCGTCGACGTTCCTTTCTGCATATGTCGCTGGGTGCGGCGCTAGCAGCGATGGCTGGCTATTCGGTGGCGACTTGGTTTCCGACATTCCTGGTCAAGTCGCATGGCATGGCCACGGGTGAGATCGGTACCTGGCTGGGACTGATTCTTGGTTTGTCCGGCGGAGCGGGTATCTTCATTGGCGGCTATCTTGCAGATCGATTCGGCGCTACTGATGGGCGCTGGAAACTGTGGACCGTCGTCGTTGGTGGCGGTCTATCGATTCCGTTTTCGGTGGCTGTCTATCTGTTAGCCAATCCGTATGCTGCGTTGCTGTTGTTCATCATACCGGCGTTTCTCAGTAACTTTTATCAGGCGACAACGTTTGCGCAAACCCAAAGCCTCGTGAATCTTCGTATGCGGGGCGTAGCGGCGGCCGTATTGTTGCTCATCATCAATCTGATTGGTTTGGGTATCGGCCCGGTCTTGACCGGCGCAATGACGGATCTGCTGGAGCCAAGCTACGGCAACGATGCTGCCCGCTACGCACTGCTGGCCATGAACATCGTCGGCGTCTGGAGCACATGGCACTACTACAAAGCCGGCAAGTATCTTCCTGCCGACCTTGCGCGTGCATCAGACAAAACGTGACGGCTCAGTCAGTCACTTCATGCCGGTCGGGGTGTGCTGCTGCAAATGCGGGTAACGCGGCGCAGTGCGTCGCGATGCGCTGAATGTTGGGATAGGGAGTCATTGGCTGTTCGAAACGGGCTGCGTTAAAGACCTGCGGTAGCAAGTACACATCTGCCAACGTCACTGCATCGCCCACGCAATAGCGACCGGATTCACTGCTCTTGGACAGCAGGTTTTCTAGTGCATCAAAACCTTGCGCAATCCAGTGCCGATACCAGTTCGCGATATCCGTGTCGCCGAATCCGTGTGTTGCGCGAAGGTATTTGAGTACTCGCAGATTATTTATGGGATGGATGTCGCAGCCGATCAGCGCGGCAATCTCTCGCACTTGCTGGCGTGCCGGTGTTGTGGTGGGCAGCAGCAGTGGTTCCGGATAGTGCTCGTCCAGATACTCGAGTATGGCCGGAGATTGGATCAGGGTATGTCCATCAATCTGCAGTACTGGCACAGCGCCCATTGGGCTGATCTCCAGAAACGGCGCTGCTCGTTGCGCACCTTGATCGAGTCGCACTTCAACGCTGTCATACTCGATATGCTTTAAGGCCAGGGCGATACGTGTGCGATAACTCGTCGAGCTTCTGTAATACCCATGCAGTATTGGTGTAGACATCAGTCGCGGCCCCTCACGCCCGGCAAGTTCAGAGTAACCAAAGTATACTGCCTCCGGCGCCGCTGTTGGCGCTTGTCACCGAATCACAGGCATGCGACACAAGAATCAACTGTTCGATAAATTTACGCAATGGGACAACGATCAGATGCCGATGGTACTGGCAATCGTTACAGATACCGAAGGTTCGACCTATAGCAAGACAGGCGATTTCATCTTGATTCGTGGCGACGGTCAGTACCAGGGGCTCGTGAGCGGCGGCTGCGTGGAAGGCGATCTGGCTGAGCGCGCCAGTGCGGCCATCACCGCCAAACAGTGTCGCATTGTCGATTATGACCTGGGTGGCGAGCATGATGCGTTGTGGGGCATGGGCGCCGGCTGCGATGGCGCGTTACAGATTCTGCTGGTACCACTGACTGTTGCTAGCGGTTTATATGCGTTTCGGGCTTTGGCCAAGGCCTATCAGAAGGGTGAGCAATCGCTGTTGGCGGTAGCGGTTAGCGACCGGCCCGATGCGCAGTTGATTTGTGCCATAGCGGCAACGGGTGCGACCACAGGCGATCCGTTGCCGGACTGGCTAGGCAAGCCCGAAGCGCTCGTGACGTCCGACAGTCGCTCGCAACGTGTGACGGCGGCCAGCCATGCACCCGTTTGTCTGGTGGCCGTTGCGCCAGCGCCGAGCTTGTTGATTTGCGGCGCAGCGCCAGACGTGGAGCCGATCTGCGAGTTGCTCGCGACGCTGGGTTGGCGTGTGACTGTGTGCGATCACCGACCAGCGTATCTGCAACGTCTGGCCGCGACCGGACAGCAGGTGCAATCCGTAGTGCCAGGTGCGCTAGACGATGCGTTGGTGTTGTCAGAGTTCGATGCGGTATTGATCATGAGTCATCATCTGGCGAGCGATGAGGCTTATCTGGCAGAGGTTGCCGGCGTTTCACATTGGCGCTATGTCGGATTGCTGGGCCCCGCCCATCGTCGCGACAGGTTACTTGCTGCCATCGGCAATGTACCGAAAACGTTCGTCGAAAAATTGCATGGGCCGGCGGGCCTCAGGCTAGGAGGTCGCGAGCCTGCCAGTATTGCAATATCGATTGTGGCTGAGCTCCACCAGGCGCTGCTAGCTAACTAATTTTCGAGGTTGAACTCTAGTCGTACTCTTGCGCGGCTGGTGACGGTCGGATCGTCCGTATTCAATGGCTCATACCGCCATGCCGAGACTGCTTCAATGGCCGCATCATCGAATGTACTGCCGGGGGAGCTATCGATCACGACCACATCGGTCGTCGTGCCGTCGGCCTGAACCACAAATTGCACGTCAGCCCAGCCCTCGATGCCGCGACGCTGTGCGGTCCGTGGATAGCGCGGTGCCTCGTAGTTGATTTGCACCAACTCGAGTTCCCGTTCGACCTCGGCGGGTGCTTCGCTAGCACTCTCGTCAACACTGACTGCGGCGCGCTCGGGCGTCGATGCTGCTGACTCTGATGCCGCGTCGCTGCCAGCAACTGGCGGTGGCGCGACCGGTGTCGCTTCGCGCAGGGCTGAGAGGTTGTCGTCTTCAATTACGGATTCGCTGGTCTGCGTTTCTACCGAATTTGCGCTTGGTGCGGGTTGAGATGGGGCGGGGCGCGATACTGGCCGGCGGTCAGCTGCGGCCAGCGCAGAAATCTGCTGGCGTAACGACGCGAGTTCGATACTATTCGCGCCGGTCGTCTCCGCTTGTTGCAGCTGCACGGCTGCGGCTTGGTAGTCACCTCTCGCGATGAGTGTCTTGATCTGCGAGATCAACATACTGCCGATGAAGGTCATACCCTGTCGAGCGACGGCGTTCTCCGGTTCAATATCGAGTGCGGCTTGATAGTAGAAGCTGGCACTGTCATCGAATGGCTCTGTCAGTTTGCCCTCGCCAACACGAGCATTGGCAAGATCCAGTAACTCCGGCACCGTCGCCGATGCGGCTTGACTGGATATCCGGCTCGATAGAGCGTCGATGATGGCCGGATCCACGGTGTCCGAAGCTTGCAGGCTGTTCAGCGTGGCCTGCGCAGTCGCGATATCACCTGCGGCGATTGCCTGCTCAATAACGCCAAGGTCACGACGAGCAAGTTCTTTGCTTAGCTGGCGGTTGAAAAACGCGAGCCGCGGATGTCCCGGCACGTGGGTGTTGAGCGTCTGTAGCGCTGCTTGCGCACCCGGCAAGTCATCTTCGAGCAGGTTGCGTTCAACGCTCGAGAAGACTTCGACCAGCACATCGTCCAATGCAGCACGAACTTGCTGATTATCACGTTGCAGTGCTGCCGCCTGCGCAAAATGCATGACAGCATTGTTGTCGGCTGGGCTGTAAAGATTACCGGACGAGACAGCACTTTGCGCACTTTGCAGTGCGATTTCGAAGCGACTCGCCCCGGCCGGCTGGTCGTCAGGTTGAGTCGCTGGCGGTGTCGCTGCGTTTTGCACGGGCGCACTGCTTGCGGGGGATTCGTCGTCGCCGCCAATACTAAACAATGCGACTATGCCAAGTACGATAACCGTGGCAGTGATTAGTGCGGGTACGATACCAATGCGTTCAACGACACTGCCGATAAAGCCGGTTTCGACATCGTCCTCGTCGAGAGACGGCATATCGATGTTGGTCTGGCGAACGTCAGTCGTGCGGAACAAGCCTGAATCGAATGTCACGCCCTTAATGATGCCGGTTTCCGTCATCTTTTCCTGTACGTCGCTGGGTGTGAGCGGTACGTCGGTATTAACCAGTGTCAGGTGTTTCTTCGCCGATGCTTCGATTGCCAGGCGCGATCGGCCGGGGCTGATCGGTTTCAGCAAGAATCGATAGACAAGCCCATCACTTATCAAGCCCATCATCTTCTCGCCGTCTTCGCGACGGCCGGCAACGATCGTGACCAGAGAGGGCATGTGCTTGCGCAGCTTCGCGGTGATGGTTTCAACATCTTTAACAGCGACGGCGGCATCGGTAATCAATACACCCGAGCGGCCTTCGCGAACAATATCGACGCCCTCTTGCAGGTTAGGCGCGTGGTTTACGACATGCGAGCTACCCGTTGCCGCGCGGATCGTTTTGAGAAAGCTGGCGTCGTTGGTCAGAACGACGATCTCAACCTCACTGATATTCTGAGCGGCTGGCGCGACCTCATCGGGGGTGCCAGGTTCGAGTACCGGAATGTCGGCTTGCAGCATCCGGAACTGTCCGGTTTGACTAATCTCCTCTACGCGATGGGTGTCCGTGCGATCGGCAGTACCCGCGCGAGGACCAGCAGAGAAGTCATTGGCTGGCTGCGGCAGGCTTTGTGTTGCATTGGGGTCGAGCTCATTGATGATTGCCGCGCAGATCTCAGCCGGTGTGCTCTCGGCTGCCAGTATCTGATTCAGGTGGCGTGCGTTGACCAAGGCCGCTTTGTCCGAATCGGTGAGCCGTTTGGAGGCGATCAATATCCCACGCGTGTCGGGCGAGCGCTTCTTTGCTTCTTTGAGCGCTTCCTGGCCGCTCATGCCCGGCAAGTCCTGGGCGCAAATGATAACGTCGATCGGTGTGATGCCGAGAGTGGTCAGCGCCTCGGTACCGGACGCTGCCATATGCACCGAAAACTCCTCGCCCAATTGGCGCGCGCAGGGTTCCATGAGCGCCGGCTCGGGGTGCAGGAACATAACCTGTTTCTTGAACTGATCTACCATAGTGTCCTCGGCAAGACGTACACCGCCGCCGCGCATTCGGTGCTGATTACGCCTTTAACGCAGTATAGGTAGTAAATGAGTCCCTGACAGCAGTCTGCGCCGGCGGGTTTGCTAAACTGTGACTGATTCCACATAACGTCTGCTACATGGCGCACAGTTTACGCTCAAGTCCTACCAGCGCTGGGTTATTCGTGATCTGGGGGTGTGGTCTTGCGGGTCGCGATTTCCTCACTGATTTCCGCGATCGCATCGGCGCGAGACAGGAATCGCTGTTGTTTGCTGCCCAGACGACGCAACGCAACCGTTTCCTGCTCTACCTCGCGTTTGCCGACCGCGAGAATAACCGGCACTTTGGCCAGGCTGTGTTCTCGGACTTTGTAGGCGATTTTCTCATTGCGGATATCGGTTTCTGCCTCGATCCCGGCCGCTCGCAGCGCCTCAACCAGCTCCACCGCATACGCATCGCCATCGGACGTGATGGTTGCAACAACGACCTGCAGCGGCGACAACCAGAGCGGCAAATTGCCGGCATAGTGCTCGAGCAAGATACCGGTGAAACGTTCGAGTGAGCCGAACATCGCCCGATGCAGCATCACCGGTATGTGCCGCTGGCCGTCTTCGCCGATGTATGTTGCGCCAAGACGCATGGGCAAGTTCAGATCAACCTGCAACGTGCCACACTGCCAGTCGCGGCCGATGGCGTCGCGCAAGACAAACTCGATCTTCGGCCCGTAAAATGCGCCTTCGCCGGGGTTGTGGGCGTATTCCATGCCGGCTTTATCCAGCGCTGCCAGCAGCGCAGCTTCAGATTGGTCCCAAACGGCGTCTTCACCGACCCGCACGGCGGGCCTGTCCGCAAACTTGATGCGAATGTCGCTAAACCCAAAATCGTTGTAGATGCTGAGGATATGCTCGATGATGCTAACCGACTCTTCGGTGATTTGCTCCATCGTGCAGAACACGTGCGCATCGTCCTGCGTGAACGCGCGCACACGTAACATGCCATGCAGCGCACCCGACGGTTCGTAGCGATGCACGGTGCCGAACTCAGCTAGTCGCAGCGGTAGTTCTCGATAGCTGGTGATGCCCTGCTTGAACACTTGCACGTGGCCGGGACAGTTCATTGGCTTGAGCGCGAAAACACGCCCGTCCTCGGTCTCGGTCGTATACATATGCTCGCCGAAAGTGTCCCAATGCCCGGAGGCTTCCCACAAAGCGCGGTCCATAACAACCGGCGTGTGAATCTCGCGATAGCCTGCGGCGCGTTGGCGCCCGCGCATGTAGTCGATCAGTCGCTGGAACAATGTCCAGCCCAGCGGGTGCCAGAACAATGCGCCGGGTGCCTCTTCCTGGAAATGAAACAGGTTCATTTGCCGACCGAGTTTGCGATGGTCGCGCTTTTCGGCTTCCTCGACCTGGCGCAGATACAATCGCAATTGCTTGTCGTTCGCCCAAGCTGTGCCGTACACCCTTTGCAGCATTTCGTTGCGCGAGTCGCCCTCCCAGTAAGCGCCAGAGACACGCAGCAACTTGAACGCACTGCCCAGTCGGCCCGTGGACGGCAAGTGCGGGCCACGGCAAAGGTCGATGAAGTCGCCCTGGCGATACAGGGTGATTGCCTCACCAGACGGGATGCGCTCGATCAGGCGAGCCTTGTATTCCTCTCCCTGCTCTCGAAAGAAGCGTACAGCATCATCACGCGCCCAGACTTCACGCGTCACTGGCTCATCGCGCTTGACGATTTCGCGCATGCGCTCTTCGATGGTTTCGAGATCTTCCGGTGTGAACGCTGTGTCGCGGGCAAAGTCGTAATAGAAGCCATTTTCGATCGCGGGACCAATCGTGACCTGCGTGTCCGGGTACAGCTCTTTGACGGCCTCGGCCATGATATGCGCCGCGTCATGGCGCAGCAGCTCAAGCCCGGCGTCGCTGTCTCTCGTCACAATCGATACGCTCGCATCTGACTCAATGGGGCGAGTAAGATCGTAGGCCTCGCCGTCGAGCTCAATTGCGACCGCCGCCTTGGCCAGTGAGCCACTGATGCTTTTGGCAATCTCAAGGCCCGTGACAGGCGTGTCGAATTGGCGGACGTTACCGTCCGGTAGTGTGATTTGCGGCATGCTGGGGCTCGTTCAGTTAACTCTTGCAAGGCGGCTTGCGCGGCCAATAGTGGGCTGGCGCATATTGGCCGGCTATTGTATAGCAATGTGGTGGGCTGTCACTATGCCCGCGCGTCGCAGAATATGACCGGAATGGGTTACCATAGCGTTGTATGCCGACCGAGGATTCCAGATGATGGCTGCGGTTAAAACGCACGATCACAGTAAATGTGTTGATGACGCATTACGCGTGGCCGAACAACTCTGCGCAAAGCAGGGGCTGCGGTTGACACCACTTCGCCGGCGCGTGCTGCAATTGGTCTGGGCATCGCACCGGCCCGTGGGTGCCTATGAGGTGCTCGAATCACTGCCAACCTCTGGTAAACGTGCGGCACCGCCAACCGTCTATCGCGCGCTTGAGTTTCTGATGGAGGCCGGTCTGGTGCATCGGCTCGATTCACTGAATGCTTATGTTGGCTGCCCGGATCCGGGCGAGCCGCACAGCGGGCAGTTCCTGATCTGTCGCCAGTGTCGGCACGTTACGGAGATTGATGCCAGCTCAGTAAACGCCAAAGTACGCGCGATCGCCGCGGACAATGGGTTCACTGCCGAACAGCAAGTACTCGAGGTTAAGGGTATTTGCGCTGACTGCCAGCCGTAGTTAATGGATTCGATCACCCAGGCCGCTTTTGGTGCGGTCGTCGCGCAGTGCATTGCCGGCCGCGAACTCGGCCCGCGAGCAGCCTTGCTTGGCGCGGCATGCGGGACTTTGCCAGATCTTGATGTGGTGATCAGCTACGCCGATCCGGTCGCGCAAATGACTTATCATCGTACCTGGTCGCATTCGTTGTTCTGGTTGTCGGTAGCAACGCCAGTGGTTTGGTTGCTGGCGCGCTGGACCGTGTTTTGGCGCAAAGCCGGGAGGATGGCGCTGCTAGCCATCTGGCTGAGTTTTATTACCCACCCGGTGCTGGATGCCTTCACAGTCTATGGCACACAGATGTTGCTGCCGTTCAGTGATTATCCGGTGAGTATAGGCAGCGTGTTTATCATCGATCTGCTGGTCACGTTGCCGTTACTCGCGGCGTTGATTGCGGCGCGCAAGGGGCAACGTACGCTGTGGCTACAGGGTAGTCTCGTGATCGTATCGGCCTATCTTATGCTCACGCTAGTGGTACAGCAGCGCCTGGAGACCGGCGCGATCAAGACAACTGGCGGCAATGCGGCATCCATTAAAGCGATACCGGCTGCCTTTAACCCACTGCGTTGGCGATTGCTCTGGGTGCGCGATGGACAGCACTGCGATCAATTCGTTGCGGCAACCGGCACGGCGACTGCAGACGGCTGGCAATGCTATCGCCAACAACGTGAACTGTTGGCATCGTTATCCGCCCATTGGCCGGTAGAGCGTATGCAGTGGTTCACGCATGGCTTCTATGCGATCAATCAAGTTGGGGGAGACGTGGTGTTGTCTGACATTCGGATGGGGGTGGAGGGTTTCTATATTTTTCGCTTTGTGGTCGGCCACGAGGAACAAGGCAGCATTGTCGCTGTGCAGGCTCGGCAGTTGCCGCCACGGCGCCCGGGTTGGAATGACATGCAGCGCGCATGGGGTCTCTAGTCATAGAAAAGCAGCCTGCCACAGCGCGCAAATACTAGCGGCTTGACGTACAATGCGCGCGACTTCAAGGCGCAATCGGGCGCCAACTGGAACCATTTCATGAGTGATACGACCGCCGAGTCTGACAGCATCAATAAGGACTTCATTCGCCAGATCATCGCTGACGACATCGCTGAAGGCCGCTTGCCGGAAGGTCTGGTTACACGATTTCCGCCTGAACCCAATGGCTTTCTGCACATTGGGCACGCGCTGTCGATTTCGCTGAACTTCGGTGCCGCCGGTGAGTTCTCGGGCACGACGTTTCTGCGCTTTGATGATACCAACCCGGAAAAGGAACGGCAGGAATATGCCGATGCAATTTGTGAGGATGTGCGCTGGTTGGGCTATGACTGGCAGGACCACCTGACGCATGCATCGGATTACTTCGATCGCTTGTATGCGGCCGCGGAGCAGTTGATTGAGCGTGGCGACGCCTACGTCGATAGCCTGAGTGCAGACGAGATACGCGAGTATCGCGGCACGCTCACGGAGGTTGGCAAGGACAGCCCGCATCGCTCACGCAGCATCGACGAGAACCTTGCGTTGTTTCGCCGCATGCGCGCTGGCGAATTCGCTGACGGTGCACATGTCTTGCGTGCCAAGATCGACATGGCCTCTCCGAATATCAATCTGCGTGATCCAACGCTTTATCGCATCCGCCATGCGACGCATCAGCGCACCGGTGACACCTGGCCGATTTACCCGATGTACGACTTTGCACACACGCTGTGCGATATTTTCGAGGGCATCACGCATAGCCTTTGCACGCTCGAGTTCGAGGACCATCGCCCACTTTACGAATGGTTCGTCGCACGGGTCGCACATGATTACCCGCCACGGCAAATCGAGTTCTCCCGGTTGCAGGTCGGTTACATGGTGACCAGCAAGCGCAAGCTCAAAGCGCTGGTCGATGCCGAGCACGTGGCTGGCTGGGACGATCCGCGTATGCCGACCATCGCTGGTATGCGCCGTCGCGGTTATCCGGCAGAGGCGTTGCGCCGATTCTGTCAGCAAGTGGGCATCACCAAGAAAGCGAAGATGATTGAGCTTGGCATGCTCGAGTCGACAGTTCGCGATAGCCTGTCTACTGCGCCACGCACGCTGGCGGTATTGGACCCGCTCAAGGTGATCATCACCAATATGCCTGACGGCGAAACGGAGTGGCTAGTGGCCAGCAACCACCCGAACCATCCAGAAATGGGTGAGCGCAAGATACCGTTCTCGCGTGAGCTGTGGATCGAACAGGATGATTTTCTCGAAGAGGCGCCACGCAAGTTTTTCAGACTGAAACCGGGCGGCGAAGTGCGGTTGCGTTATGGCTATATCATTCGTTGTGATGAAGTGATCAAAGATGCGGATGGCAACGTGACAGTGTTGCATTGCTCCATGGACGAGACGACTCGCAGCGGCAGCGGCAACGAGCGCAAGGTGAAAGGTACGATTCACTGGGTCAGCGCAGCGCATGCCGTGCCGGCCAGGGTGAATCTGTACGATCGTTTGTTTCGTGAGGCGGCGCCTTCGAAGGCTGCCGACTGGGAGTCGACCATCAATCCCGACTCGTTACAGGTGGCCCAAGCCTGGCTGGAGCCAGCACTGGCTGAGGCAAGTTCTGCGCAGGCTGTGCAGTTCGAGCGCCTTGGCTATTTTGTGCAGGATGCTGGCTCAGAAGCCGATGCGCTGGTGTTTAACCGAATCGTCACGCTGCGCGATTCCTGGGCCAAATTGGAACGCGCTGCCATGCGCGAGTTAAGCGCCGACTAGCGCGTCATTGTGGCGCGGTCCGCGGTGGACGCATGCGGCGTGCCAGATATAGGAACGGCGTGTCAATCAGTGCGATAGCGAGCTTGAAGACATACTTGGCGGCACCGAGTTTGAGTGCTGTCGCCAAATCGACAACGCCCCACCAAACGATCAGCGAGTAGATCGCCGTATCGACCATTTGCGAGGTGAGGGTTGACACGTTGTTCCTGAGCCAAAGCGATCTGCCGCGCGTCAATTGGCGGACTTTGTGGAACACCCACACATCGAGGCGCTGGCTGATCAAATAGGCGAGCAGTGATCCCGCCACGAACCGCGGTGAAAAGTTGATGATGGTGTTAAACGCACCGTGCACGCTCGCAGCGAATGCGGCAGTATCAGGGTTGCTGCTCGGTTGAAATAGCACTCCGATTGATAACATGGTGACCACGATCACGCTGACGACGAACCCGAGCATCACGGCCTGGTTGGCCTTGTCCCTTCCATGGTTCTCACTCAGGATATCGGTGGCGAAGAAAATGGCCGAATAAAAGATGACGCCGAGGCTGGTTTCCAGGCCAAAGACTTCAGTGAGTTTGGGCCCTTGCAAGTTGGCAAGAACAATAGCGGTCGCTATCGCCACTTGCAGCCCGGCGACGCCAAACCAGCGGTATAGCAGCAGTGTAAAACCAAGGTCCAGCAACAACGTTGTCAGCCACAGGACCTCCTGATGGCTTACAAAAAAACTCGACAGCGACTGACTGAACACCTGTGTCTCCGTTAGCGGGGTTGAATTCGGCAAGGGCGGGCACGGTGTTGGTGTATTGCCCGAATTTTGGCGAGTATAAACGACGACAGCCGGCAGGGAATGCCGGCTGTCGCAGTTTTATTACACGGACAAGGTGCTTAGCCCAGTGGATAGTGCTCCAAGTGGAAATCCGCATTGCCAAACAACGTGTCGATCATGGTGAGTCGCTTGAAGTAATGGGCGACATCAAGCTCCCACGTCACGCCCATACCGCCATGCAATTGGACGGCCTCTTCGCCGAGTTTGCGCCCTTCGGTGCCAACCTGGATTTTCAGTGCGCGTACCGCGGCATCGGCTGCGACCACGTCTTCCTGGTCTTGCATCATGACCGCATGCAGCAATAGTGAGCGGGTCTGTTCATAGATCACAAACATGTCGACCATGCGGTGCTGCAACGCCTGGAAGCTGGCGATCGGTGCGCCGAACTGAACGCGTGACTTGGTGTATTCCAGTGTCTTGTAATTCAGCGTCTGCATGATGCCAACCGCTTCAGCGCAGATCGCGATGATCGCCTCATTGATCACTGCGTGCAGAGTGGCAAGTCCGTCTCCCGCATCGCCGAGCAGCTGATCCGCACTCACCCGAACACTGTCAAAGGTGATTTCGGCAGCCTGACGCGCGTCAACGGTCGGATAGCCTTTTCGGGAGATGCCGTCGCTGTCTGCAGCCAGTACAAAAAGGCTAATGCCATCTTCATCCTTGCGATCGCCACTGCTACGGGCACTAACGACCAGTGTGTCTGCACTGGCACCGTTAAGCACGACCGTCTTCGCACCGTTTAGCACATAGCCGTCACCATCTTTGCTGGCCGTCAGCTTCACGTCATGCAAGTCAAAGCGGCTTTGCGGCTCCACGAACGCTAGTGCAGCCAGCTTACTGCCTTCAATGATCTCGCCGAGCCACGTTTGTTTTTGTGCGTCACTGGCGAGTCGCTTCAACACGCCGCCAGCCATGACAATGCAGGGCAGATAGGGCTCAATAACCAGGCCCTTGCCGAACTGCTCCATCATCAGCATCAGTTCCGTAGCGCCGCCATCGAGGCCGCCGTCCGCTTCGGCAAACGGTACCGCCGTCCAGCCGAGTTCGGCAAACGACTGCCAGAGCTCGGTGCTAAAGCCTTGCGACGTTGCGGCATTCTTCTGCCGCATGTCGAAGTCGTAATCGTTTTGAATGAAACGAGACACGCTGTCCTGCAGCATCGTCTGATCTTCTGTAATCGAAAAATCCATTGTTCACTGCCTCAGGTGTCAAAGACCAAGCACGTGCTTGGCGATGATGTTTTTTTGAATTTCGTTGGAGCCACCGTAGATCGACGCCTTGCGATAATTGAAGTAGCGCAGCGCTGTGGTGGGCTCAGTCGAGTCGACCACAACGTCATCGTCAGTGGCGTCCAGCGAGAATTGATCCGGCACATAAGGCATTGCGTAGTAACCCGCTGCTTCCACATACAGCGTATCCAGCTGCTGTTGCATTTCCGTGCCCTTGATCTTGAGAATGGAACTCTCAGGCCCCGGCGCCTTGCCGGTCGCGACGGCTGCGAGCGTGCGCAAATCGGTAAATTCCAGCGCCTTTAGCGCGACCTCGGTCTCGACCAGTTTGGCGCGGAATGAGGCTTGCGCAATCAGCGGGTCAGCACCGTGTATGGAACTGGCTGCCATTTCCTTCAACCTCGCCAGGCGGTACTTCGACCGTGCGACACCGGCAATATTGGTGCGCTCGTGTTGCAACAACACTTTGCCGTAAGTCCAACCCTTGCCTTCTTCACCAACGAGGTTGTCGACGGGCACGCGGACGTTCTCGAAATGAACCTCGTTCACTTCGTGGCCGCCTTCGATCGTAATGATCGGACGCACCGTGATTCCCGGCGTGTTCATGTCGCACAGGATGAAGCTGATCCCTTCCTGACGACGAGCAACGTCAGCATTGGTTCGCGCAAGCACAAAGATCCAGTCAGCATGCTGGCCCAGTGTCGTCCACGTCTTGGTGCCATTGAGCACGTAGTGGTCGCCGTCGCGGTCCGCGCTGGTTTTCAGTGACGCAAGGTCGGAGCCGGCGCCAGGTTCCGAGTAGCCTTGGCACCACCATACGTTGCTGGCCAGAATATCTGGCAGAAAGCGCTGCTTCTGCTCTTCATTGCCGAACGTATAGATGACCGGGCCAACCATATTGACACCGAATGGCACGGCATCCGGAGCGTTCGCCTCCGCCATCTCGGTGGCGAAGATGTACTTTTGAATCGGCGACCAACCGGTGCCGCCGTATTCGACCGGCCAGTTAACAGCCATGTAGCCCGCGTCATTGAGGATCTTCTGCCAATTGACGTGATCTTCTCGCGTCAGCCGAATGCCTTTGCTCAGTTTTTCGCGCAGCTCTTGCGGGTATTTCTCTTGGAAAAACGTGCGTATGTCGTCGCGAAACGCCAGCTCTTCGTCACTGAAACTCAAATCCATGGGGGTGATCCTCGCTATCATCAGGTGCAGCTGTGCTGTCTCGTCCAATACGCGTACAGCCGCAGGGAAAGATACGTCGAGGCGGTCCAACCGGCACGCCCCCGTACCTGTGAGTCGGAAGAGTATAGCCACGGATGCTGCATTGCACAACTTGGACAAAACTGACGCGTTCCAGGCGGCTAAACGGTTATAATCGCGGGATGTTTTGTTCAATTGGCATTGGCTCGTATGTCTGCATTTGGTAGCCCCCCCAGCGCTGGCCAGCCGCATGACGTGTTTGGCCGTGGCCTCAAGGACCTACGGATCTCGGTCATGGATCGGTGTAATTTCCGGTGCCCATACTGCATGCCCGAGGCAGAATTCAACGAGGATTATCAGTTTCTGCGTCGCGCGCAGCGTCTTACCCATGGCGAGATTGTGCGCGTTGCACGCATTGCTGTCAGTCTCGGCGTAAACAAGCTGCGTCTGACGGGTGGCGAGCCCCTGCTGGACAAGAAGTTGCCAGCGTTGGTGTCTGAGCTGTCGCAGATTGACAAGGTCGATGACCTGGCGATGACGACAAATGGCATGCTGCTGGCGCCGCTCGCGCAGACCCTGAAGGACGCCGGACTCCATCGGCTCACGCTGAGCCTCGATAGCATTGACGCCGATATCTTTGCGCAAATGAGCGGCGGCCGCGGCGATCTTGCGCGCGTGCTTGAAGGTATTGCGGCCGCAGAGCGGGCTGGGTTTGAGTCGATCAAGATCAATGCGGTGGTGCAACGTGGCGTCAACGATGAGGCTGTACTTGATCTGCTTGCGCATTTTCGCGGTACACCACACGTTGTGCGAATGATCGAGTACATGGATGTCGGCAACCGCAACGGTTGGCAACGCGATCAGGTGGTCACATCCGCTGAGTTGCTCGCCAGAATTCAGGCCCGCTGGCCCGTGTCGCCATTGCAGGAGAATTACCGCGGGGAAGTTGCAAAGCGGTATCGCTACGACGATGGCGGCGGTGAGATAGGCTTCATCTCATCGGTCAGCGCGCCGTTTTGCGGTAGCTGCCATCGAGCACGGCTGGCCGCTGACGGTACGTTGTATAGCTGCTTGTTCGCGACCCAAGGCACGCGGCTGCTCGAGCCCATTCGACGTGGTGGTGGTGATGAGGAATTGCGCGCCATGATGTACCGCGTCTGGACTCGGCGGATGGATAAGTACAGCGAAGAGCGCGCGCAAAAGACCGACACCTTGCGCGAGCACAAGGTCGAAATGTATCGGGTTGGAGGATGACATGAGTAACGATGCATCAGCCACGCTCTCGCATGTCGACGACCATGGTCGGCCGACCATGGTCGACGTGAGCGACAAGAGCGTCACGCAACGTGAAGCGACGGCCGAAGCACGTGTCGTTCTGCCACCGAAGGTGCTCGATGCACTGTCGGCGAATGGGGATGAAATCCAGTCAAAGAAAGGGCCGGTGCTCGCGACCGCAATCATTGCCGGCGTGATGGCGGCGAAGCGCACGCACGAGCTCATTCCGTTCTGTCACCCGCTGGGACTGACAGGATGCGACATAGATATTCAAGTTGTTGATGGCGAGGCAGTCGTGCGCTGCACGTGTCGCGTCGCACACCGCACGGGTGTCGAGATGGAAGCGCTCACCGGCGCAAGCATTGCCGCATTGACGATTTACGATATGTGTAAAGCACTTTCGCATGACATTCGCATCATCAACACGCAGTTGGTCGCCAAGACAGGCGGTAAGGCGGATTTCAATCGTGACTGAGCAGTATCCCACGCAAGCGCTCATTCTTGCGGGCGGCGTCAGCTCGCGTATGGGCCAGGATAAGGCGGCGTTGCCAGATGAGCACGGTCGACCGCTGCTTGCGCGTACCGCGATGCTTGCTACTCAGATCAGCGAACGCGTCATGGTGTCGGTGGCGGATGACAACTCCGCTGACGAACTGCGGCGTCACTGGCCATTGATTGCCGATGACCCGCGCGGCAAAGGTCCCCTGGCGGGAATACTGGCAGCACTGCGAAGCGCAGCGGATACGCAATGGCTGGTGCTTGCGTGCGACTTGCCGATGCTCGACATCGTTACGCTCGAACAGCTGTTAGCCATTGCGGCGCAGCATGCTGATGCACCAGCTGTCGCAATGCGTAGTGAACACGATCAGCTACCCGAACCCATGTGCGCAATTTGGCGGCCAGCGATGCAGCCGCGAATTCTCGACGCATTTGCCGCACAACGCTACTGTGCGCGCAAGTGTTTGATCATGGCGAACGCTATCTTGGTCGACCCCGTCACACCGGGTGCGCTGGAAAACATGAATACGCCGCAGGATCGTGAGCGGCTGCTCGGCGGCGCACAACCACAAAGGGCCAGTTTATGACCCGGTTGACGGTGCGTTACTTTGCGTTGTTCCGTGAGCGCGCCGGCATTGACCAGGAGCAGCTCACGACAGAGGCGACCACGGCACTTGAGTTGTTTCATTCACTGGCGCATCGCCATCAGACAGACGACCCGCGCGGTCATTGTAAGGTCGCCATTAATGACGTGATGGCCGATTGGGATAGCCCACTACACGACAATGACATTGTTCTGTTGTTTCCGCCGGTAGCCGGAGGTTGAGCGACGATGCGCCGAATCGATATCTTTGAGCAGGCGATTGACCCTGATGCGCTGCGACGCGGATTGTTCAACGAGGCCGCCGGTGCGCTGGTCACGTTTGAAGGCTGGATCCGCAATCACAATGAGGGCCGGGAGGTCAGGGCCTTGGACTATGAGGTCTACACGCCATTAGCGCTGTCAGAAGGGCAGCGCATTCTCGACGCGGTTGCCAACGATATCCCGATCCTTGCGGCGCATGCCGTGCATCGTAGCGGGTCGTTGCAACTGGGCGGTTGCGCGGTCTGGGTTGGTGTCGTCTCGGCGCACCGCGATGAAGCTTTTCGCGCTTGTAGAGCCATCATCGACCAAATCAAACTCGACCTGCCGATCTGGAAAAAGGAATACTACGTCGAAGGTGACTCAGGCTGGGTGAATTGTGAGCGCTGTGCGAGCCATGGCAGTCACCCAGGTCACGCGCACACCTGATCACGTGTAGTTTGCGTCGAGCTTTGCCAAGTCCGCTTTCGTATCCACATCGAAAGCCGCCGCGGGCATGTCAATTAATCGCGTTTGGTCGTCCTCGTTGATCAATCGCTTTCCGCCGCGGTCGCCTTGCAGCTCGCGCAGTGCTGTGAACAGGCGCGCGGGGAAGATGACGGGAGGCCCAATGTTGCCAGCGAAGCGCGCGGCTACTACGGCATCGGGTGCACTCTGCCATGCGCTGATGAGATCGCCAAGGGCCGAGACGGTCACCAAAGGCTGATCCACATGCCAGATCAGGACAGCCCGGCATTGCGTGGGGAGTGCGCGGACTCCCGCGCGAATGCTGCTGGCTTGTCCTGACTGCCAATCAGCATTCAGGACAAAGGCGCACGCATTAATGGTCAACTCGTCGAGCATCGCCTGCGCGTTGGCGCCGATAACGCAAATGCTGCGGCTGCCGGTGACGGCACGTGCAGTCTTTAACGCGCGTCCCAGCAGCGTCTGCCCATCGTATTCGGCGAGCTGTTTGGCGGATCCGAAACGGCTGCCAGCGCCAGCGCCAAGCAGCAGTGTGAACAAGCCATCGGGTGTTCGTGTCTCCATGCGCGTATATTACCTTGATGCGGACATCGCGCATGTTTCCCGAGTAGAATGTCCAGCGGTCAGCGCGAATCAGCAATAAGGGTAACGATAGTGGTGGTAATTGGCAGCGTCGCGGATGCGGCAGCGCTCGTAGGTGAAGAAATCGGTGTCTCGCGCTGGCATGAGGTCACGCAGGCGCAGATCGACCAATTCGCTGAAGCGACGGGTGACAAACAGTGGATTCACGTTGACGTCGAGCGTGCTCGTCGCGAGTTGCCAGGCGGCAAGACAATCGCGCATGGTTACCTGACGCTGTCATTGATTCCCAAGCTGACCGGTGAGCTGGTTCAGTTCGAGGGGCTGCAACGCACGATCAACTTTGGTTGCAATAAGGTGCGCTTCAGCTCGATGGTGCAAAGTGGGGACCACGTGCGTATCAGAACGTCGGTGACCAGTGCCAGACAACGTGCTGGTGCGCTGTACCTCGTGAGTCAGCACCAGATCGAAGTGCAGGGACAGCGAAAGCCTGCGTGTACGACCGACACAATCGGGCTGTACTTCCTCGCGGACTGAACGCCGCCAATCTCGCCAGGTCTTTGGTGTTTGACGGGATTTCTCGCGCCGGTCGAACTAGTGCCCCGCGGCCTTCAATGCGCTCGCGACCGTACTGTGTAACGCGTCATTCATTGTCACCAGCAATGGGCCCTTGAGCTGACCGTGGAACTCATCGAAGTAACTGGCGACATCACCATTGGGTAGCGACATTTGCCCACCTGCTTGTGTCACCGTAAATGCTGTCGCACCGATATCCAGCAAGGCGCAGCCACCAAAGAGATAGCCATCCAGCTCGCCCGTGAACACGCTGTTCAGACAGCAGCGCGGATCGTCCGCCTGGTAACTCGCTGACACATCAAACACGTTAACACCGCGAGGTAGGTCGCCGCGCCATGTGTCATCCTGATACACCGCCAACGTCAAGCCGCTTGAGCGATTGATCAACGGCGAGCGTTTCAGGTCGTTTTCGCTGGCGTGAAACGCTGGCTCAAACCGCGACGCGCCAAAGAACTGGCCGCGAGCTGGCATGTAGCTCAGCGTCGCGGTCAGGCGTCGATTGACCGTTAATGAGATAATGATATCGAAGCTGTCGGCGCCGTCGCGATACAGGCGCGTGCCGTTGATGGGGTCCAGTAGGACACTGACTTGGGCGTCGGCAGGGAAGTAGGCCGTGTTGAACGATGACTCGTGCTCCTCGCCAAAAAACCCCCAATCAGGCTGGGCGCCCAGTGTCACGGCTTCGAGGAAGTGTTGCACGCCGAGGTCGGCATCCGTCAGCACAGATGTCCACGCATCACCATCTTTGGTCGGCCGCGCGCCAACCCTGCCTTGCAGGCCGAGCGCATAGCCGCCGGCGATGAGCAGTTGCGGCATGTACAGTTCGAAAAACGTATCTGTACAGGCACGCGCAAAGTCGTCACTCGTCACGTTGACGAGCCTGGCTTAGTCATCGGTGAAACTGGCAAGGCGTTGTCGCCGCCGGTCGACCGTCAACTGCGTGACGTCGGGTCGTGAATAGTGGCCGCTCGGATCAAAGTTGTGTCGCTCCTGCCGGACCTGCTCAAAGTCCAGGGTATCAATGAAAACACCTTGCGTCTCGGCGACGGGTGCGCGCACCCACGTACCGTCAGGCGCGGCAATGCAAGAGCCGCCGTTGGCCACTGTCTCATTAAGCTGCAGATTGAAGGGCGCAACGCGCAACTCATCGGGCAAGTCTTTGGCACGCATCAAACCGCATACAGAAATCACATAAGAGCGCGATTCCTGCGCAATAAAGCGTGTGATGTTTTCGGTGTTACGTACATTGCCAGGCCAGACGGCAACATGCAGGTTCTCGCCTTGTGCATAGAGCGCGCTGCGTGCCAACGGCATCCAGTTTTCCCAGCAGTTCAGCCCGCCAACAGTGAACGGGCCCAGCGCGTGCACTTGTAACCCATGACCATCTCCCGTGGACCAGACCAGGCGCTCCTCATAGGTTGGCATCAGTTTACGATGCACACTGCCAATGTTGCCATCCGCACCAATAAATACCAGCGACGCATACAAGCTGTGACCGCCGCGTTCCGGTGGGCGCTCCATGACCCCGAGATACACGGCGATGGCGTGTGATCTTGCCACCTTGCAAACCGGCTCTAGATGGCCAGCCTCAATCTGCACGGCCTCGCGCTGATAGCGCGCGTGCCAGTGTTTTTGGTCTGCGGCGTCGAAGCGGGCGCCATCAGTGCGCTCCACCCAGAAGGGGTATCCCGGTACAAGAGCCTCACCAAAACAGACCAGTGATGCGCCGCCTTTTGCTGCTTCCTCAATAGCGGCGACGACGCGCAGCAATGTAGCGTCGCGGTCCAGCAGGCGAGCGGCGATTTGTGCCATGGCGACTTTCATGAGAGCTCCCTCGACGTTTCTAATAGTGGGGTGGGCGTTCGTCAGGTGCGCTGCCAGCACTTTCGGCACTGCCTTCAATAACCGTTGCCAGCCGCTCGGCAAGTACGCTGCACAGATTCTCGAGTGCCAGGATCTGCTGCTGGTGTGCGTCCACGCTGTCGCGCAGCGTCTTCACGTCATCGTCTAGAAAGGCAATGCGGGCCTGTAGGTCTGCTGTGTCGTCAGTCATGGCAGGGTTCCGGTGTAAAAGTAGACAGCCGCCTCGGGCGGCGGAACCAAGGTGGCTTGGCACGGACTCAAGTATACTGCGGCTCGCCGGAGCAGTCTTGCCGGCGGCATCTCTTGCCGGAGTCACGGGCGTGGCGTTGATTCGTTTTGACACAATCCAGGTCGAGTTCGGTGATAAGCCGGTGCTCAACAACGCGAGCCTTGCGATCGAAGAGCGTGAGCGCGTGTGTATCGTGGGCCGCAATGGTGCCGGTAAATCGACGACGCTCAAGCTCATCGCCGGCGATTTGCTGCCAGATCAGGGTGAGATCATCCGGCGTACCGGCCTTCGCATCGGCCAATTGAGCCAGGCATTGCCGCCGGCGCTCGACGTTGCCGTAGTTGACTACGTGAGCGACGCACTGGCCGATACGATTCGGTTGCGCGAGACTTACTCGGCACGCGCCGGTCGACTCGCAGATGCTGATGGATTGGCAGAGCTTTCCGAGCTGCAAGCGCAATTGGATGCCGCCGACGCATGGAATATCGAAACCCGCATTGAGCGCACGATCACCGACCTCGGGTTGCCCGCGCAGACGCTCTTATCCGAGCTTTCCGGTGGCTGGCGGAGGCGCGTTGCGTTGGCCCGTGCGCTGGTCGTTTCACCCGACATCCTGCTTCTCGATGAGCCCACCAACCACCTGGACCTGGAAACGATTGACTGGCTCGAGCAACGTATCCTGGCGTTCACGGGTAGTGTCGTTTTCATCACCCATGATCGTGCGTTTCTGCAACGTCTGGCGACGCGCATCGTCGATATCGATCGTGGGGCGCTCGTGAGCTGGCCAGGCGATTTTGCGAATTATCTTCGGGCGCGCGAGCAGGCCTGGGCTGAGGAAGACGAGCGCAATCAACGCTTTGATAAACGCTTGGCGGAGGAAGAGGCCTGGATTCGTCAAGGCATCAAGGCGCGACGCACTCGCAACGAGGGCCGTGTGCGCGCGCTAAAGGCGATGCGCGAGACGCATGCTCAGCGGCAAAAGCGCGCCCAATCAGCGCGCGTCCATATCGAGGCGGCAGAAGACTCCGGTCGCAAAGTGATCCAGTTGCACAACGTGTCGTATGCCTACGACGACGTGCCATTGATCCAAGCGCTGAGCCTGACGATTCGCCGCGGTGAGCGGATTGGACTCGTGGGTAACAATGGCGTCGGCAAGAGTACGCTGCTTAGACTGATGCTGGGCGAGTTGCAGCCGCAGAGCGGCACGGTCAAGCACGGGACCAATCTCAAGATCGGCTATTTTGATCAAATGCGCCGTGACCTCGATGAGACCAAGACCATTGCGCAGGCAGTCGGTGATGGCGGCGATTACATTACGCTGAATGGCAAACCACGGCATGTTGTTGGCTATTTGAAAGGGTTTCTGTTCCCGCCCAAGCGGATCATGTCACCGATCGCGGCGTTGTCCGGCGGTGAGCGCAATCGTGTTGTGCTTGCCAAGCTGTTTACCCAGCCGGCCAATTTGTTGGTACTTGATGAGCCCACCAACGATCTGGATGTTGAGACGCTTGAAGTGCTCGAGGAGAAGCTGCTCGAATACAGCGGCACACTCATCGTCGTCAGCCATGACCGTGAGTTTCTCGACAATGTCGTCACTAGCACCTTGGTGTTCGAGACTGGCAACAAACTTGAGCACTACGTCGGTAACTTCTCTGATTGGCTTGCCCGCGATCGAGCGCTTGCAGCGCAGCCATTGCCGGATAACCAGGGGCAAGTGTCGCCGAAGAAGGGTAAGGCAGCTAGCGAAACAGGCAAAGCCGGCAAACTGAGTTACAAGGCGCAGCGAGAGCTGGATGCATTGCCGGGCAACATCGAATCGCTGGAATCGGCGCTTGCAAAGGCGCGCGACATCGCAGCCGACGATGCGTTCTATCAGCAGGACTTCGACTCTGAGGTGCAACCTGTTCTGGACCGCATTGCAGCGCTTGAGGCCGAGCTTGACGAGGCAACGGAGCGTTGGCTGGCACTGGAGTCGGAAGCCGATGCGCTCAAGCGTTAGCGTGCTTCGACAGGCTGGCTGAGCGGGGCCGAATCGGGCACACTTGCCTTCTTCATCAATTTTAGTTGTCTCGGGGGGAGTCATGCACGGACTAATGATGGACACGCCGCTGCTGATCAGCGCGATTGCTGAGCACGCGCTCAAGTTTCATCCGAACGCTTCAATTGTATCGGTCACGGCCGACAATCCGCGCCACGAATACACTTATAAAGCGTGTTTTCTGCGTGCTAAACAAGTTGCCAATGCGCTGACGGCACTGGGGCTTTCACAAGGCGATCGTGTTGCCACACTGGCCTGGAATGATTACCGTCATATGGAGGCCTATTACGGTATCTCCGGTGCGGGATTTGTCTGTCATACGATCAACCCGCGGCTGTTTCCCGAGCAGCTGATCTACATCATCAATCACGCTGAAGATAAGGTGCTGTTGGTTGACCCCATGTTCCTGCCGTTGATCGACAAGATCCGCGACAAGACGCCAACGCTTGAGCACATTGTGGTCATGGGTAGTGAAGTGCCGGAAGGCGCCGGTGACGGCATCGTTGATTATGAGTCGTTCATTGCCGCACATTCGCAGGAGTATAGCTGGCCCGAGCTGGACGAACGTACGGCCTCGGCGTTGTGCTATACGTCAGGCACTACCGGCAACCCAAAAGGCGTGTTGTATTCGCATCGATCAACGGTGTTGCATGCCATGGCAGGTCTGTCACCCGATGTGCTGAACATCTCGCGCGCGGATTGCATCTTGCCTGTGGTGCCATTGTTCCACGTCAATGCCTGGGGTATTCCCTACATTTGCCCGATGGTCGGCGCCAAAATTGTGATGCCCGGGCCCAAAATGGGTGATGGCGAGACGTTGTACCATTTGCTGACGAATGAGGATGTGACCCTGGCGTTGGGCGTGCCGACCGTCTGGCTCGCGTTGCTTGATTACACGCAGAAAAACGGCTTGCGGCTGGATAAGTTGAAACGCACGATGGTCGGCGGTGCCGCGGTACCGGCCTCGATGATCGAAGCATTCCGTGATGCGCACGATGTGACTGTGCATCAAGGCTGGGGCATGACCGAAATGAGTCCGCTTGGGACCGTCAATGTCCTGCTGCCGAGCCAGAAGCAATTACCCGCTGATGAGCAGGTGCGTATTCAGACCAAGGCGGGTCGAGGCATCTTCGGCGTCGAACTCAAAATTGTTGATGATGATGGCCAGGAGCAGCCCTGGGACGGCGAGGCGTTTGGAACATTGAAGGTTCGTGGTCCGTGGATTTGCAGCGACTACTACAAGCTGGAGGGCGCCGCGAATACGCATGACGCCGACGGCTGGTTTGACACGGGCGATGTTGCCACCATCGACGCCGACGGGTTCATGAATATCACTGATCGTACGAAAGACGTGATCAAATCAGGCGGCGAATGGATCAGCTCTATCGACCTTGAAAACACTGCGGTGGGGCATCCGTCTGTTGCCGAAGCGGCGGTGATCGGTATTGCGCACCCGAAATGGACGGAGCGACCGCTGCTGATTGTCGTCTTGCGCGAATCCGAGCAACTGACACGCGATGAGATGCTGGCTTACCTGGACGGCAAAATTGCGAAGTGGTGGACGCCGGACGATGTCGTCTTCGTTGATGAATTGCCGCACACCGCTACGGGCAAAATCAAGAAGACGGCATTGCGCGAGCAGTTCAAGGACTACGTGTTGCCGGAGGTTGCGTCGGCCTGATGAGCGGATCCCAGCCACAGTCATCGGAACAGATCCATGCATTGCCCGTGTTTCTGCTGGTGCTGGGCGCCAGTAGCTTCGGGATCGGCATGTGGTGGCTGATCAGCGAACCAGTGAGATTGCTGCCTGCAATGGTCGCAGTCGTCACCAGTGCGATCTTGTTCGCGGCTGCGGCCATTTGTATTCGCGTGATCGGCGCACAACAATCCCATGACGGGACGGAGAACGAAATATGAACAGCCAGAGGCTGCACCAGATGCGTGCGGTAGTCACCGGCGCTGCGACTGGCATTGGCGAGGCGATCGCGAGAGTGTTTGCGCAGAATGGCGCAACTGTACTCGCGGTTGATTTGCCGGGTAGTGGTATCGAGCAAAAATACAACGGCATCACTGGCATCCACGGATTTGTGTGTGATGTCTCAACGGACGAGGCGCCAGATCAGCTTATAGCGCTCGTCGACGAGCATCTTAGCGGCCTTGATATACTGGTCAATAACGCGGGCATAAGCCGCATGGAGTTTGTCGAGAATAGTACCGATGAGCTTTGGGATGACATCATGAACAACAACCTGCGGCCTGTTTTTCGCCTGTCGAAGGCAGCGATCAGTTTGCTCAAGAAGAGCCCGGCGGGTCGCATCATCAACCTGGGTTCAGTGTTCTCCGTGTTTGGTTCACCCGGTTTGTCCGCCTATTCAGCCTCGAAGCATGCGATTGCGGGTTTGACCAAGTCGCTGTCAGCGGAGATCGGGCGGTACGGCATTACCGCCAATTACATTCAGCCGGGCGCAATCATGACGGATATGACCCGTGAGTCCTTTAGAGCCCATCCGGATGTGCGCGACTACTGGATCAACAAGGCGGCGGTGCGGCGACTCGGTGAGCCGCTCGATATCGCGAAGGTGGCCTTGTTTCTGGCCAGCGATGACTCGGCATTCATTTCAGGGACGGGCATCATCGTTGATGGCGGTGCGGTGCAGACGCCATGAGCGCACAAACGCCTGAGTCGCGGATCACAAGCTTCGCGCAGTTCTATCCTTACTACCTGGAAGAGCACAGCAACGTAATCTGTCGTCGCCTGCACTTTATCGGCACCACGGCTGTCATCGGCTGCTTTGTGATGATTGCACTGACCGGCAACTGGTGGTGGTTTGCCGCCACACCGCTGGTTGGCTATGGCTTTGCGTGGGTCGGACACTTCTTCTTCGAAAAGAACCGCCCGGCCACGTTCACCTACCCACTGTACAGCCTGGCCGCCGACTGGGTGATGTATGCCGATATTCTGCGCGGCCGCGTTTCGATCATCCGATAACGCGCCTCATTCGGAACAGCTGGGCGCCGTGAATATCGCTGGTCGCGATCGATCAGCTGCCCGACAGCTCGCCCGCAATCGCTGCCTGTAGATTGCGGATACGCGCGGCGTTGGTGCCTAGGTCGCTTTTTCCGACCCGGGATTTTGATCGAATATCAATCACCGCAGTTCCCGCGCTATCGCGAACGCGGACAACAACGTCGTCTTTGTAGCCGTACCAGAAGGTCGTGTCAGTTGCCTCAACGGTGCCGCCTGTAACGATAACTGGATCAAATCCCATGGCTTTGGCGGCTGTTTCCGCAGCAGAGACTGCCTGGGCGATGCTTACGCCTGCGAAAGTCTGCGTAGCGAGGTCCGGGTATGCCGTGCGCTGCGCTTCGGCTGCTTCCTCGCCGGCGTAAGCCAACGGGTTGGCGGCATTGGCTCGCGCACTGGCCAGCGCCTCGAACGCCGGCGGATCTGCGGTGTCGGTCGTGATGTCGTGGATCTGTGGCACGCTGGTCGCCTTGACGATCCAGCCAATCAGCTGCAGTGAGACGGCGCCGGCTAATAACAGCGTCAACGCAACGCGACCATTACGCAATGGCTGGTCTTTGTCGCGTACCAGCAGACCGATAACGGTAACCAAGACGGCGAATACGGCAATTAGCGTCGCTGCTGCGGAACTCAGTACGGCCAAGCCGGTGGGCACGATACCAAACCGGTGGCCTGGTCCGACGACAATCAGCAGCGCAATCGAGATGCACATTGCAAGAAAGCCTAGTCCCGTTAGTCGTTGTCCCCAGGTCTTTTTTGGCATGATACAAATCCGCTCATCAACAAGGCGGAAGAGCATACCCCAGCGCCTGCTCATGGTCTAATAGCAATCCCAAAGTGGATGGTTGGTAACTATGGATCCAATTCTCGACGATCTGGTCGGGCTGTTGCAGCTCGAGCGTATCGAAACGAACATCTTTCGTGGCGAGAGCCGCGATATTGGCAGCGCTCAGGTCTTTGGTGGCCAAGTGCTCGGTCAGGCGTTGTCCGCCGCTCAGCAAACGGTCGAGGGTCGCTGCGCGCATTCTCTGCATGCGTACTTTCTGCGTCGCGGCGACATGCAGGCGCCAATTGTTTACGAAGTGGACCGCCAACGGGATGGGCGCAGTTTTTCGGTTCGGCGCGTCGTCGCCGTGCAGCATGGTCGCCCGATATTCAACATGGCCGCGTCGTTCCAGGTTGCCGAGGAGGGGCTAGAGCATCAGTTCGGTATGCCTGATGTGGCAGCCCCTGAGGAGCTTCAGGACGCACGCGAGATCGCGCGCGGTTTCTCTAATACGTTGCCATCCAAGATGCAACGCTTCATGACCGCAGACCGTCCATTTGAGTTCCGGCCGGTTGAGCCGCCAGCGTTTGCGAGTGAGTCGCCACAACCCCCGCATAAGCACGTGTGGCTCAAGGCCGTGGATCGGCTGCCCGACGATCCGGACTTGCACAGGAGCATGCTGGCATATGTATCCGATTATGAACTGCTTGGCGCTGCGGCCCTACCGCATGGTTTGCCGTTCGGCCACGGGCGGGTACAGATGGCCAGCTTGGATCATGCGTTGTGGTTTCACCGCGATACGCGCGTGGACGAGTGGTTGCTTTACGTTATCGACAGTCCCAGCTCACACGGCGGGCGCGGCTTTGCGCGCGGGCGATTGTACGAGCGAGGAGGGCGACTGGTTGCGTCGACCAGCCAGGAAGGTGTTGTGCGTGTCTGGGCGTCTGGCAAAGGTGAGCAGAGTCACCCCGCGAGCCAGTCATGAGCCATCAGTCCAGCGGTTTTAGCTGTTCGCTGAAATGCTTGGCATTCGCGACGTAGTGATCGGCGCTGGCCGTTATGAAAGCGATCTCTGCTTCGTTGAGTTCGCGTACGACTTTCGCTGGCGAGCCCATGAGTAACACGCCGTCAGGGAATTTTTTGCCTTCGGTGACGAGTGAGTGGGCGCCGACAAGGGAATTGGCGCCGATCACGGCATTGTTCAATACGGTACTGCCAATACCAATGAGTGAGTTATCGCCAATTTTGCAACCGTGCAACATGACCCGGTGCCCGACAGTGACGGACCGACCAATCGTCAGCTGAATGCCGGCATCCGTATGCAATACCGAGTGATCCTGGATGTTGCTGCGGGCACCGACGTTGATGGTGTCCATATCGCCGCGTAGCACGCTGCCAAACCAGACACTGGCGTTGTCATGCAATACAACCTTGCCGATGACGCTGGCGCATGGCGCAATCCATTGCCCATCACCTGGCAGCGTCGGCGCATGGTCACCGAGTGCATACCTCATGACGACTTGCCCTGATTTGCGACGGCGGCAGCAGCGGCCGCAATGGCCTCAGGATCACCCAGAAATTCGCGCGACAATGGCTTCAAGTCGTCGTCGAGTTTGTACTCGATCGGCACCCCCGTTGGGATATTGAAGCCGGTGATTTCTTCCTCGGAGATACCATCAAGCATCTTGACCAATGCGCGCAGACTATTGCCGTGGGCAGCTACCAGAACATTGCGACCGGCGGCGAGATCCCTGGCAATATTGTCGGCCCAGTACGGTGCGACACGCTCTAGTGTGGTTGCCAGCGACTCCGTATCCGGCAGATCCGCGATACCGGCATAACGTTTATCGAAACGTGGGTGGCGATCGTCGTTGGCGTCCAGCGAAGGCGGTGGAATGTCGTAGCTGCGTCGCCAGATATGCACCTGCTCGTCGCCATACTTTGCAGCCGTTTCGGCCTTGTTCAGGCCCTGCAGGCTGCCGTAGTGACGCTCATTCAACTCCCATGCGCGTACGACGGGGATCCACATCAGATCCATTTCATCGAGGATGTACCAGAGTGTGCGGATCGCTCTCTTGAGTACCGACGTATAGGCGATATCGAATTCAAAGCCTTGCTCGTGCAGAATGACGCCGGCCGAGCGCGCTTCACTGATGCCCTTGTCAGTCAAGTCCACATCGGTCCAGCCGGTAAACAGGTTCTTGAGGTTCCAGTCGCTTTGACCGTGCCGGCACAGTATTAGTTTGCCTGTCATGATGTGTGTTATCCCTCCTCGCTGCTGACAATGTAATTGCCACGCTCGTCATCGTACTCAAGTCGAAGTAGTTTTTGTTTTTCGGCCGCCTTGAGCAAGTCCGAAAAACTGCGGAAATCAAAATAGCCCTCGTTGAAGCCAGGGTGGACGCGACGTAGTGTCTGCTTCACCAACGACCCCCAGAGCGGATCATAGTCGTCTTCAAGCGAGCGCACGATTTCCACGGTCATGTCGATCGCCTGCTGCGACTTGTCTTTGGCCTTGCTGCGAGATTTGCCTTTCGGCGCTTTGCCGCGCGTCTTGCGTACCAGATCATCATAATAGATGAACTCATCGCAATTGTTGATCAACAAGTCGGAGGTTGAGCTCTTGATGCCGCAGCCAATAACGCGCTTGTCGTTCTCCTTGAGTTTGGAGGCTAGCGGTGAAAAATCGCTATCACCGGAAATCAAGGCAAACGAATCGATATGCTGCTTGGCATAACACAGGTCGAGCGCGTCAACGACCATCCGGATATCGGCACTGTTCTTGCCGGAAATTTTGGTTTGTGGAATATCGATAAGCTCGATGCCGTTTTCGTGGAAGCGACGTACATATGCCTGGTAGCGCCCCCAGTCACTGTAGGCGCGTTTGTAAACAATACGGCCTTTCTGCAGGAGTCGGCGCAGCACAATATCGATCTCGAAATCACCGCCGGGAGCGTCTTTGGCCCCCAGCGCCAGATTTTCGAAATCGATAAAGACAGCAATGAGTTGTTCGTCAGCCATGGCGTAACCTTATTCTATGCTTGCGTGAGTTGGGCGAGCTCGTCGACGGCAACCGTCAACGTGGCAAAATCGCGGCTGTCGTTGGCGCGCATCTGCTCTATGAGCTGGGTGACCCGTTCGACGCTTGCCCGATTGCTCTCGATCAGGTCGTCTATCGACTCGGTTGATGCTTTGCATTGATTGAGAGAATGTACCATCCCTGTGAGGTCACGTTGCGCACGCATCGCATTGTCGCGGAGCTTCCCGCGAGCGCGCGCTTGCCAACGGCCATCAACCTGCAGCTTGTCGATAGCCTCTCTTACCCAGTCGATGTGAAGCCGCTCGCCCAGCGCAAAATACACGCTGGCAATGATGTCGGTCGCGCAACGACGTCGTTGCGCGACGCGCACGACCTCGAGTGCGTCGCCGACAAAGCTCAACGCGCTCACGCGGCCGGCCAGCCGTTCCGGCACACCCATACGGGTATGGCGGCGAGTCAACTCCTTGAGCCGGCTCTTGACGGTATCGGAGCCCCATTGGCCAAGGTTGCCCAGCACGTCCTGCACGGGTATGGCCAGATCCTCGATGACGGCTTCGGTGTCGAGCTGGCCATCGTAGGCTCGCAGAATCCAGTAGCAAGCGTGGCGCAGCTTTCGCGCAGTCTCAAACATCATGGCGTATTGAATATCGGCGGGCACGCGCGTATCGAGCTTTTCGATGTCGTGCCAAATGTGTCGGCTGCCAGTGATATCACGTGCGCTGATGTAGGAGCGCGCGACGCTGGCGACGTCGAAGCCGGTATCTTGCTCGGCCCGCGTCGCAAACACCGGACCCATGCGATTCACGAGGCTGTTGGTCAGCAGCGTCACGATGA
This sequence comes from Pseudomonadota bacterium, assembly GCA_039033695.1. Lineage (GTDB taxonomy): Bacteria > Pseudomonadota > Gammaproteobacteria > Steroidobacterales > Woeseiaceae > CALBPI01. Next base: position 37,655 of record JBCCCC010000005.1, read on the forward strand.
TTTCACGACCAAGTTGATGCTGGCCAATCAAATCCTCATAGCGTTTCTGTAACGCGCGGGGGAAATAGTCCTTCAGGTCTTGCGCGTCACTCGCATTCAGCATGAGCGTTTCACGAGACAGCCGCTCGTACAGGTCAAGTTTTGCGTAACTGACAATGACCGAAATCTCCGGTCGCGTCAGCCCGCGTCCTGATCGTTTGCGTTCATCCAGCTCATCGTCGGCCGGCAGGAACTCCAGCTGTCGGTTGAGCAGGCCCGACCGTTCCAGCGCATCGATCAATTCGCGGTGCTCGCTCAGACGTTCGGTGGCGCGTGCTTCCATCATGCTAATTGCTTGCGTCTGCAGATAGTTATTGCGAAGCACAAGCTCGGCAACATCATCAGTCATTCTTGCCAACAGCGCGTTGCGGGCTTTTGGCTTTAAGTTGTGGTGTGAGGCTGCCAAGCGCAGCAAGATTTTGATGTTGACCTCGCGGTCAGAGCTGTCGACGCCTGCCGAGTTGTCGATGAAGTCCGTATTGATCCGGCCGCCGTTGCTTGAGAATTCCACGCGTGCGAGTTGCGTCAGGCCGAGGTTGCCACCTTCGCCAATGACCTTGCAATTGAGCTGACCCGCGTCCACGCGAACGTCATTGTTGTGCCGATCGCCGACATCGGCGTGTGATTCATCGCCTGCCTTGACGTACGTGCCGATACCGCCATTCCAGATCAGGTCTACCGGCATCTTCAAGATCAGTTTGATGACCTCAGGTGGTGATAGCGTTTCGGCGTCAGTTTTTAGCAGCTTGCGCAGAGCCGGGTTAAGCGGGACGGTCTTTGCGCTACGCGAGAATACACCGCCCCCAGGTGAGAGCGTCTTCGTGTCGTAGTCTTGCCAGCCCGATCGCGGCAATGCGAACAGTCGCTTGCGTTCTGCGAACGACGCCGACACGTTCGGTTCCGGATCCAGAAAAATGTGCAGGTGATTGAATGCGGCTTGTAAGCGAATTGTCTCAGATAACAACATCCCATTGCCGAACACGTCCCCTGACATATCGCCAATGCCTGCGACGGTGAATTCGTCATGCTGCGTGTCGGTGCCAAGCTCGCGAAAGTGGCGTTTCACGGCTTCCCAGGCGCCGCGAGCTGTAATCGCCATTTTCTTGTGATCGTAGCCAGCAGAGCCACCCGATGCGAACGCATCGCCAAGCCAAAATTGTCTGTCAATGGCGATTTGGTTGGCCGTATCCGAAAACGTCGCGGTACCTTTGTCGGCGGCAACTACCAGGTAGGGGTCATCGCCATCCAGACGAGTCACGCCGTCGGGCGGAACGATTTGCCCGTCGACAATGTTGTCCGTCAGGCAGAGCAAGGCGTTGATGAAAATCTTGTAGCATGCCGTGACTTCCGCGAACACTTCATCGCGATCACCCGATGGCAGTTGTTTCGGATAGAAACCGCCTTTCGCGCCGGTTGGCACGATTACGGTGTTTTTGACCGTTTGCGCTTTCATTAGCCCGAGGACTTCGGTCCGGAAATCTTCCCGTCGATCTGACCATCGCAAACCGCCGCGCGCAATATCGCCGGCGCGCAGGTGCACGCCTTCGACGCGTGGCGAGTACACGAAGATCTCGTGCGCAGGCCGTGGCAATGGTGCTTCATCCAGTTCCTGAGTCGCCAGCTTGAATGCGATCGTGGCATCGGGCGCGTGATCAGCAGCGCGCCAGAAGTAATTGCAACGCCGCGTCGCTTGCATAGCATCATGTAACGCGCGTAACGTGCGATCTGCGTCCAGGCTGCCGGCATCAGCTATGCTGTCAGCAACGCGCTGTTGTAACCGCGATAGGCGGCGCTTGCCAGTGTTGGCTGCCGGATCGAATCGCTCCTCGAACCACTTCATGACATTGCTGATGAAGCCTGGATGCTCGGCAAACATGTCTTCCATATAGGCCTGACTGAACGGCAAACCCAACTGCAGCAGGTATTTGGTATAGGCGCGGATCAATGCGGCTTGTCGAGATGTGAGTCCTGCGCCCAGGATCAGGCGGTTGTAGCCGTCGCTCTCAACGACACCTGTGAGCTGATGCGCGAAACCTTCCGCAAAGTGGCCGGCCAGGCGGCGCAGCTCGCGCGCAGGAACATCGATGGTCGCGCTGAGTTCGAAGTCTTGCAGCCAGACTCGCGTGTCGCCCAGTCTAAGCTGATAGGGTCGCTCGTTGATCACGCGCATGCCGAGATTCTCGAGCAGCGGCAAGGCGTCGGACAATGCGATAGCGCTGCCAACTCGGAACACCCGAAAATTCAGTGTGAGCTCGTTGCTATTGCTACCCACATGCAACTGGTAAGCGCTGAGTGGGTCCGCGGTTCCGGCCAGTTGCTGATCAATCTGGTTGATATCCAGGCAGGCTTGTTCGGCAGAGGTGTCCTCTTTGTAAGCCAAAGGAAAGATGCTGTGGTACTGATCGTAGAGATCCGCACCACGTGCTTCGCCGGCAAATTCTGTCAGTGCGTTGGCGAGCCGGTCCTGCCAGGTGACGACGGCGTCGCGAATCGCGGACTCGATAGCGCGGATAGACACCTTGGTGTTAAGTGATGCGTCAACATGGACGAGCAGGTGCACGCGAGCAAGCGCAGAATCGGATATCTGCACCGAGGATTCAACATTCGACGCGCCTAGGGCATCCGTCAAGATTTGTTCGGCGCGATGGCGAACTTCGGTGTTGTACTTCTCTCGCGGGATGAACACCATACAAGAGTAGAAGTGGCGATAGCTGTCACGCCGTATGAACAGCTTCACCCGGCGACGGTCTTGCAGGTTCAGTATGCCGGAGGTCGTGCGCAACAGATCCGAGACGCTGGCCTGGAACAACTCGTCGCGCGGATAGTTGTTCAAAATGTGCATGAGGGCTTTGCCACGGTGCCCCGTTGGGTCGACACCGGCGCGCTTGACGACGGCTTCGGTTTTCACCCTGACTAACGGAATGTCTTTCGGTTGATCGCTGTAGGCTTGCGACGTAAGCAGGCCGACAAAGCGGCGCTCGCCAATGACTTTGCCGTTGTCGTCAAGCAACTTCACGCCAACGTAGTCGAGATAACTGTTGCGATGCACCGTGGCACGCGCACGTGCCTTGGTCATTAGCAATAGATCGTCGGAGCGCTTGAAGCGTCGCATCGCGCTAGACAGTGGGTGCGCTTTGCCGGTCCGCCCGGCAACTGATTTGACGCCAAGAGCGCTGCGCTTGCGTGGTTTGAGCATCGGACCGTCGTCGGTATCGGTGAGCAAGTATTCGCGATAGCCGAGAAAGGTGTAACGCTCACCCGCGAGCCAGCGCAGCAGTGCTTCGCTCTCCGTCGCATGTGGCTCTTGCGCTGACATACGGCGCGCGATGTCGTCAGCCGCTTCACGCATTTTCGCCCGCATCTTTGCCCAATCGCGCACTGCGGCTCGCACATCGGTTAGCGTAGCCTCCAGCGCTGCAGCGATTTGTTCGAGCTTCTCCTTGCGTGTCTCTCGCGGTATGTCGAGTCGAATGAAAGACTCCACGGCGCCACCATCAGCATCACGAGGTAACACCTGTTGCAGTTGCCCGCCCTCGGTGCGCTGGCAACGCACCAGTGGATGAATTGTGAGTTGAATGGCATAGCCAAGACGGTCCAGGGTCATTGTCAGGGAGTCAACCAGGAACGGCATGTTGGTGTGCACCAGCTGCACGACCGTATGTGACGAGTGCCAGCCGTCGCGCTTCTCGGTGGGGTTAAAGACGCTAAGTCTGTGAGTCGCCTGTGGCCTTCGTCGCGCAGATCGCAAATGCGCCAGGGCTGCCGCTGACAGTGCCTCTGGCTCGGCATGAGACACGTCGTCAAACGACACGTTGCGATAGTACTCGCCGATGAATCGGCGTAGCTGGCGCCGGTCTTTCAGCGGTCTCGCGTCCCGCGTAGCCTTGATAATCGATTCGATCAATTGTTGCTGACGGTCGATGTTCCGCCGCTTGTGCGCTGGCATCCAATTCTCCTTGCCCGCGTGGAAGGCCGCAGCATCCCGTCCCTGGTCAGTTGCGCCCCGCCGGCCGCTCCCCTGGGCAATGCTGGTTCAGGTGGCGCGAGTATACCTGAGCGGGCTCGTCGCGGCTTGCTGGATGCGATGGTTTGTCGGGATGGCCCGATGCTACTATGGATACAATCTTGGCCTCTCCGCGCGGGCACCGGCGATGACACAACGTGAACTCGAAGACAGTATCGTCACTGATCTGTCACGCAAGCAAAACTATTCCGCTTATCTGCAGCTCGAGGCGCTACTGGCCTGTCAGCAGGAATTGAGTGATCCACCGCATCACGATGAGATGCTGTTCATCATTCAGCATCAGGTTGCCGAGCTATGGATGAAGTTGCTGATTCACGAGTTTGAAGCGGCGATTGCGCGTCTGCAGGATGATCGACTGGGTAAGGCAGTAAAGCACCTGGCGCGGGTCAAGGCGATCCAGAAGCAGCTATACAATCAGTGGAGTGTCCTGGAGACGCTGACACCCAGCGAATACGCGGAGTTTCGAAACGTTTTCGGCAATGCCTCCGGTTTTCAGTCGCCACAATACAGGATGCTCGAGATCCTGCTCGGCAATCGCAATCCCTCGTTACTGAAAGTCTATGCGCATCGCCCGCGTTGGCATGCCATGCTGTCCGAGGCCATTGAGGCACCGGGCGTGTTTGACGAATTCCTTGCCTTTCTCGCGCGGGCAGGGCATGACATTCCCGACAGTGTGCTGAATAGAGACTTCAGCAAGACGCGACCGGTCGATGACTCGGTTGTTGCCGTACTCACCAAGATTTACGAAAACACGGAAGCGCATTGGCAGCTCTATGAAATGTGCGAGTCACTGGTTGACATCGCGAGCAATTTTCAATTCTGGCGATTCCGCCACATGAAAACAGTCGAGCGTATCATTGGTCACCAACATGGCAGCGGCGGCTCGTCAGGTGTGTCATTCTTGCGCCGTGCGATTGAGCAGGAGTTCTTTGAGGACCTGATTGCTGTGCGTACAAAAATGCACAGCAATACACTTGCCTAGCGCTGAGTCGGTCAGACCCTCGGTGTGCCGAGCAGGCGCATGCGGGCGAGCATGCGATCGACGAGTACGTTAAGCGTGCCGATCTCCTCGTCCGTGAACCCCAGCAACAGGTCAGCCTCCATTTGCAGCGCCATAGGCACGACCTGGTCATAGACTTCTCTGCCGCGCGCCGACAAGGAGAGAATGGAGCGGCGTTTATCCTTGTCCGCAAACGTCCGCGTGATGCGCTCTGTCTTTAGCAGTTTGGCGACAGCGCGCGATACGGCGACCTTATCCATCAGTGTGCGCTCCGCCACTTGTGCCGCCGACAGGCCGGGCGTGCGCGCAATTACAGCCATGACGCGCCACTCAGGAATTGAAAGGTCGAACCGCTTGTCGTATGCCGACGCTATCGTGCCGCTAATCGTATTCGACAGGATTGATAGCCGGTAGGGCAGAAAATTCTCGAGGGCGAGCGTCTGGTTGGGTGTGTTGTCTTGAGAGTCAGAAGTATCCGAAGTCATGGCCGGTGCCTGCAGGTTGCGCTTGCACTCCATACTACGTGGCTTGCCGTCCAGCGCAAGTCACGTTGGCTCACGCAAGATGTGGTTGAGCCAGATATGCGCGAGATTGCATTTGGGTCAGTCGGCTATAGGTTCGCTTGAATTCGAACTCGAGTCTATTGCCCGCGTATAGTTCGTCCATAGGCACGTCAGCGGCGAGCATCAGGTTCACGTTGCGCTCATAGAACTCATCCACGAGCGCGATGAACCGACGGGCTGCGTCTTCGTCGCGGGGGCCCAGCTGCGGCACGTGGCTAATGATCACAGTATGCAAGCGCTTCGCCAGCGCGATGTAGTCGTTTTGACTTCGTGGTCCGCGACAAATGGCGTCAAAATCAAACCAGGCAATCCCAGCGGCCTTGCGCCTGGTCAGGATGGGTCGGCCCTCGATCATGATGTGATCGTCTTCAAGTGCCTGCGCTTCACTGAGGGCTTCGAAATTCTGCTCAAGCTGCGATATTTGAGACGCGCCGCAGGGATAGTAGTACATCGGTGAGGCATCAAGGACGCGCAATCTGTAATCGGTGTCACCATCAACGGCGACGACCTGGCAATTGGATTTCAGTGCCTCGATAGCGGGCAGAAACCGCGCGCGCTGAAGCCCTTCGAGATAGAGGTCATCGGGCGGGCGATTGGAGGTCGCAACGAATACGACACCGTTGTCGAACAGGACTTGCAGCAAGCGTCCAAGGATCATTGCGTCAGCAATATCTGAAACGAAAAACTCATCGAAGCACAGCACCTGCACCTCGCGCGCAATATCGGTGGCGATGATCTGCAACGGGTCGCTCTTGTTATCGAGCGTCTTGAGTTGTGCATGCACGTCATACATGAAGCGATGGAAATGACTGCGCTTGCGCGTGACGCTATCCAGCGACTGGCAGAACAAATCCATCATGACGGTCTTCCCGCGGCCTACACTGCCCCAAAGGTAAACGCCCTTCGGCGCTGGCGCTGGGCGTTGCCATGGCCAACGACGCCGCGCGGGTGTCAGCAACGCAGTACGCAGCTGATCCAGTGCCGTAATTGCATTGGCTTGCGCAGCATCTCGCTGCCAGTCATGCGCCAGCAAATGCTGCTCGTAACGCTCGGTCAGTGTTGCTGTTGCGTTGTCTTGATCAACCGTGATGGTCATATACGATTAGCCGTTAAGGTATTGCGTCCAGTCCCGCTCGACGCTGTTGTTCGCTGCGATCGTCGATTTTGTTGCAGTGCAAAATTTTGCGACCAATGATACTATTTTAGGCTGAATTAAAATGCAGTGTTAGCTAAGTCAGGTGGATATATCTCATGAGCACTGAACGCGAATCAATGGAATTTGACGTGGTCGTCGTAGGCGGAGGGCCCGCTGGTCTTGCCGCGGCCTGCCGCTTGCAACAACAGGCTAACGATGCCGGCGAAGAAGTATCGATTGTCGTGGTGGAGAAGGGCGCTGAGTTCGGTGCACATATCCTATCCGGCAATGTCTTCGAACCACGAGCGTTGGCCGAGCTGTTCCCTGACTGGAAAGAACGCGGTGCGCCACTCGCAACGCCGGTGACGCGTGACGACATTCTCTATCTGACCAGCGACGAGAAGGCACGTCGTGTGCCAGGACCATTTGTCCCGCATACCATGCACAACGATGGCAACTACATCATTAGCCTCGGACGATTGGTCGCGTGGATGGCAGAGCAGGCCGAGGAGCTTGGCGTCAATCTGTTCCCAGGGTTCGCGGCTTCCGAGGTTCTCTATGATGAGCAGGGCCGAGTCAAAGGTGTCGCGACTGGCGACATGGGTATTGATCGAAGTGGCCAGCCAAAATCTGCGCACGAGCCAGGCTACGAGTTGCTCGGCAAGCAGACCATCTTTGCTGAGGGTTGTCGCGGTAGCCTTGGCAAACAGCTTATGGAGAAGTACGAACTCAATTCGGACGCGGATCCGCAGCACTATGGCATCGGACTGAAAGAAGTCTGGGAGATCGACCCGGCAAAGCACGAAGAAGGCCTGGTCGTACATACGCTGGGTTGGCCGCTGGCCTCGGACACCGAAGGCGGTGGTTTTCTCTACCATGCCGCCAATAATCAGGTGCTTGCCGGTTACATCATTGCGCTTGACTACAAGAACCCGCACTTGAGTCCATTTGATGAGTTTCAGCGTTGGAAGCTGCATCCGAGCATTCGACAGTATCTCGAGGGCGGCCAGCGAATCTCGTACGGCGCCCGCGCGGTGAACAAGGGTGGCTATCAGTCGTTGCCGAAAGTGACGTTCCCTGGTGGCATGCTCGTCGGTTGTGAGGCGGGTTTTCTGAATAACGCCAAGATCAAGGGTTCGCATACCGCGATTAAGACTGGCATGCTGGCAGCGGAGGCTGTCTTCGAGTCGCTCAAGCGTGGCGATGAGGCCGGCAGCGAGATTACCGAGTACACCCAAAAGGTCGAGGCGTCGTGGGTCACCAAGGAGCTTAAGGCGGCGCGCAATTTTGGTCCCGCGCAACACCGTTTTGGTCGCTTTCTCGGGTCTGCGTTCATTTTTCTGGACCAGAATATCTTTCGCGGCAAACTGCCGTTTACGCTGCGCCACAAGACGCCCGATCATGCTTGCTTGGAGCCGGCCGAAGCGCATACTCCGATCGACTATCCCAAGCCCGATGGCAAACTGACTTTCGACAAGCTGTCGTCTGTGTTCTTGTCGAGCACCAATCACGAAGAAGATCAGCCGGTCCATTTGAAGCTCAAGGACGCGTCAGTGCCAGTGGCGCATCACCTGCCTACCTTCGCAGGGCCGTCTCAACGTTACTGTCCTGCCGGTGTTTATGAGTTCGTTGAAGAGGATGGTCAAACGCGTTTTCAGATCAATGCCCAGAACTGCGTGCATTGCAAAACCTGTGATATCAAGGATCCGCTGCAGAATATCAATTGGACGGTGCCGGAAGGCGGTGGCGGGCCAAATTACAACGGCATGTAAGGCGGTGTAGCGCCGGCCCGACAGCTAGCCGGGCCGGCGATCGTCGACCTATTTCGGCTGCATTCGAATCGCGCCGTCCAATCGGATGGTCTCGCCATTCAGCATTGTGTTGGTGTAAATGTAGGCAGCAAGATCGGCGTATTCCTCGGGTGTGCCAAGGCGTTGCGGAAACGGAATCTGTTCGGCTAGCGATTGCTGTGTTTCTTCCGGCAGCCCAGCCATCATTGGTGTCATGAATATACCGGGTGCAATGGTCATAACCCGAATACCGAACCTCGCCAGCTCGCGTGCCATCGGCAGCATCATGCCAACCACGCCTCCCTTTGAAGCCGAGTACCCGGCCTGACCAATCTGTCCTTCAAACGCGGCTACCGAGGCCGTGTTAATGATTACGCCGCGTTCTCCATCCGCTTCCGGTGTGTTGTGCTGCATCACATTGGCACACTCCTTGGCGATGTTGAACGAGCCGACCAGATTGACCATCACAGTGCGCGCGAAGTAGTCGCTGGCCATCGGCGCTTCTCGTCCCAACACGCGGCCAGGTGCCACAATCCCCGCGCAGCTGACCGCGAGCGTGATGCCGTCCATTGCTTCGCTGGCTTTGGCGACGGCTGCCTGCACGTCGGCCTCGTCGCTGACGTCGGTACGGATGTAAGTCGTGCTGCCACCGAGTGTTTTGGCTGCGGCCTGTCCGGCCTCATCGTTGATGTCGAGCAGCGTTGCCTGCCCGCCAGCGGCAACAATGTGGCGAGCCGTGGCGAGCCCGAGACCCGATGCGCCGCCAGTGACGACGGCTTTGGCGTTTCTGATGTCCATTGGTATAGCTCCTGTGTTCTTGTTGTGTATGGTTACAGCGTCTCAACGGCCAGTGCCACGGCCTCGCCGCCGCCTATACATAGCGATGCAATGCCACGCTTTAAGCCTCTGCTTCGCAGCGCATGTAACAACGTCACGACTATTCGCGCGCCAGATGCACCGATAGGATGGCCCAACGCGCAGGCACCGCCATTGACGTTTACCTTGTCATGGGGAATACCAAGCTCATGCATAGCAGCCATGCTGACGCACGCGAATGCCTCATTGATCTCATACAGATCGACATCGTCAGGCGACCAGTCGAGCTTCTCGTGTAACGCCCTGATCGCGGAGACTGGTGCGGTCGTAAACCACTCCGGCGCATGTGCGAACCCGGAATGCGCAACGATGCGCGCCAGGGGTGCAATACCCGCAGCACTGGCATCGCTTGCGCGCATCAGTAACAAGCTTGCGGCGCCATCCGAGATCGAAGACGAACTGGCCGCGGTTACCGTGCCGTCCTTTGCGAACGCCGGTCTCAGCGTCGGAATTTTTGCGGGATCAGCGCGATAGGGTTCTTCATCGGTATCGACGAGCGTCTCGCCCTTGCGGTTCGTGATGGTCACCGGAGCGATTTCGCCCGCAAAAGCAGCCGAGTCGATAGCGTGGCGAGCGCGTTCCACGGATGCAAGGCTGAATGCGTCCTGTGCGTCGCGCGTAAAGCCAAAGTGGGCCGATGTACGCTCGGCGAAGACGCCCATCATGTTGCCATCGTAGGGGTTTTGCAGCCCATCAAAAAACATATGGTCGAGAATTTCCTGATGACCCATGCGGTAGCCAGCGCGGGCCTTCGGCATCAGATAAGGCGCATTGGTCATGGATTCCATGCCGCCTGCCAGGACGATGTCGGCACTGCCGGCCGTGATGGTGTCAGCGCCCATCATGATCGACTTCATGCCGGACCCGCAGACTTTATTGATGGTTGTCGCACCCTTCGATTGCGGTAGTCCCGCGGCGAGCGCTGCCTGCCGCGCTGGTGCCTGTCCGATGCCAGCTGGCAGCACACAGCCCAAAATAACTTCGGAGACTTGCTCGGCGTCAATGCCGGCGTCAGCCAGCGCAGCCTGGGTAGCCGCGGCAGACAGTTGCGGCGCACTGGCGCCCGCCAGGGCGCCCTGAAATGCGCCGATTGGTGTTCGCCGGGCACTGGCAATGACGATGCGATCTGAACTCATGGATGGCGTTCCTTTAACTTGCGACCGGTATAGCGGCGGCTATTCTGACCGAAGCGGCCGCGAGATGCATCCCATGAGGCGGTGGAGCGCCGAATAGCCGCGGCTTTTTTTTCATCAATGTTTCTGCTAGGTTTCGGGGCTTGGCGGTTCGCCGGGTGCTACCCCTAACCTATTGAAAGTTGGCACCGGTCGGGCGGCCGAACGGGTATTCTCCGGGGGCAGGGGTAACCACTGCTGCGCCTTTTTAAAAATAATCAGGGAAATCTTTAATGTCGTTGTTTTTCTCTACTGGCAGCCGACTTCGCGCTGTCATCAAGAGCGCCGGGTCGCTCGCTCTGTTAGCAATGCTGGCTCAGCCGGCCATGGCGCAACAGGCGGTCAAACGGGTCATTGACGAGCAGGGCGGTTTCGACCGCGGCTCCAAGGCATCGCAGGAACGCGTCACGCGTTATGCGCAACAGACCTCGGAGCTGTTGGGCGAGTATCGGATCACGCTGCAACAGCTCGACCGCGTGCGTGTCTACAACGCGAACTTGTCCGCAATTGTTGATGACCAGCAAGCGCAGATCGATTCGATCCAGCAACAGCTGGAAGACTTTGGCAATACAGAGCAGGGCATCGTACCGCTGATGCTCGACATGATCGCCGACTTGAAGGCATTTATTGCGTTAGATCTGCCTTTCCAAACCGTAGAGCGCGAGAATCGCATTGCGCGGCTCGAAGACAATATGACCAGCTCAAATCTGACGGTGTCGGAGAAGTATCGCCAGATTATGGAAGCCTACAAGATCGAGGCGGGCTTTGGGCGCACGATCGAAGCCTACGAAGACACGCTGCCGCTCAACGGCGCCGATACTCAAGTGGATATCCTCCGCGTGGGTCGTGTCGTGCTCGCTTTCCAGACCAGGGACAAGTCGGTCACAGGCTTGTACAACAAGGCAACCGGCCAGTGGGAGGAAGTCGATGGTAGCTATCGTCGCGCTGTGACAGATGGTCTGCTGTTGGCCAAGAAGCAAGCGGCACCTACATTGCTCACTCTGCCAGTTCCCGGCGCGGAGGCAGCACAATGAAAACACGAATCAACACAAGCCGATTCTCCGGCCTGACTCGCAGCGTACTTGTTGCCGCTAGCCTGGCTACGTTGGCGCCAACCAGCTTTGCGCAGTCTTCGATGGACGATCTCATGAATGACGTGCGCCGCGAGGGACGCGAAATCAGTGCGGAGAATCGCGAGCGTGAGCAGGAGTTTCTCAGCAAGCGTAATCAGCAGCGTGCCTTGCTCGACAGTGCCAAGGCATCGTTAGCCGCCGAGCAAAATCGCAGCGAGCAGCTCAAGGCCTCGTTCGATCAGAATGAGCTCGCGCTGACAGAACTCGAAGAAACCTTGCGCATCCGCTTGGGTGATATTGGTGAGTTGTTTGGCGTCGTGCGCCAGTCCGCTGGCGAAGCCAAAGGGATGGTGGACTCGTCATTGCTGACGGTGCAGGACCCGGATCGTGGCGATATTGCGGCCGAACTGGGCCAGGCCAAGAAGCTGCCGACAATCGAGGAATTGCGTGGCTTGCAGGCGCTACTGCTGGAAGAGATGGTGGGCTCGGGCGAAGTTGAGCGATTCCAGACTGAGATTCGCACTGCTTCGGGCCAGGTTGGCATGGGCGAAGTCGTTCGCGTTGGGCTGTTCAATACCGTGAATCAGGATGGTTTCTTAGTCTACAGCGACGAGAGCGGCACGCTGCAGGAGTTGCAGCCGCAGCCGGCTGGCCGCTATGTGTCACCGGCGAAGTCATTCTTTGATGCGCCCGCTGGGCAGGTTGCGTCGTTCCCGATTGACCCCAGCCGGGGCACGATCCTCGGGTTGGAGACCCAAAAGGCCAGCACAACCGAGCGTATCAATCAGGGTGGACCTGTTGGCTACGTCATTATCACGATTGGTATTGTCGGTATCCTGATCGCCCTGTGGCGCTTCATCGTGCTGTCGGGCATGAGTGCCAAGATCCGCAAGCAGCTGAAATCGGAACAACCGTCGTTGGACAACCCGCTGGGTCGCATCCTGTCCGTCTATTCCGATAATCGGAATGCCGATACCGAAACTCTGGAGCTCAAGCTGGACGAAGCGATCATGCGCGAGGCGCCGCCGCTCGAAAAAGGACAGTCTCTGATCAAGGTGTTTGCGGCGGTTGCGCCGCTGCTCGGTCTGCTTGGTACGGTCGTCGGCATGATCAACACCTTCCAGGCCATTACGCTGTTTGGTACGGGTGACCCGAAATTGATGGCGGGTGGAATCTCCGAGGCGCTGGTAACGACAATGCTCGGGCTGATCGTTGCGATTCCGCTCGTGTTCCTGCACACGTTGGTTTCAGGCCGCAGTCGCACGTTGATTGAGGTGCTCGAAGAGCAGAGCGCGGGCATGATTGCGCGCCACTCTGAGCGTCACCTGCAGCCGTAAGCCATGTTTATCATTGACACGGTGTTCGTTGGCCTTCGCTCATTTTTTGAGCTTGGTGGCGTTGTGCTCTTTTATATCCTGATTGCGACTACGATCATGTGGACGTTTATCATCGAGCGCATCTGGTTTTTCCGCTCGGTGTTGCCGGCGCGTAAGCAGCAGGTCATTGATGAGTGGGAGTCGCGCAGTGACACGACCTCCTGGCACGCCCACCGCATCCGTGAACTACTGTTGTCAGAGGTCTCGATCGAGACTCGGCGCTTCATGCCAGTCATCAACACCATTATGGCGCTGCTGCCATTGCTGGGCTTGTTTGGCACGGTGTACGGCATGATCAACGTTTTCGAGATCATGGCGTTCCACGGCACGGGTAATGCGCGGCTTATGGCTGGCGGGGTTTCCCAGGCGACGATACCGACGATGGCGGGCTTGGTGGCTGCATTGTCCGGGCTGTATGTGTCTGTCCTGCTGGAACGGCGGGCCTCGCGCGAGGTCTCATCACTTGAGGACCTGCTAGTTCACCACTAGCAGGTTGAGGGTTAATTATGCGCAGACGTAAGAAGCACGGTGAAGACGAAGCGGAAATCAATATCACGCCAATGCTGGATGTGGTGTTTATCCTGCTGATTTTCTTCATTGTGACCACATCGTTCGTCAAGGAAATGGGCGTCGATCTGACACGTCCGTCAAACGAGCCGCCGAAGGACGTTGAGGTATCCGAAGTGATCGCAATCAAAATCGATAGCACCGGTACGATTACGATCCGCAACCGGGTGACAGACATCCAGGCCGTTCGCGCCAATATTGAGAGTGCGCTGGCTGTGAAGGCTGACGCGTCCGTCGTGATTGCCGCGGACCGGGCCGCGGATGCGGGTATTCTGGTACGGGTGGTTGATCAGGCCAGAGTGGCAGGTGCGACCAATGTATCGCTGGCAGCGTTAGCGAACTGAGTGGAGAGAGCGGTGCAAAGACGACATTCACAGCAGGAAGAAGAGACCGAAATCAACATTACACCGATGTTAGATATCGTCTTCATCATGTTGATTTTCTTCATTGTTACGACATCATTCGTTAAGGAAACGGGTATCGATCCAACTCGGCCCGAGGCCCAGACGACCGAAGATCGCCCGCGCGGCAACATCTTGATTGGTGTTGCTGAATCTGGTGATATTTGGTTCAACAAGCGGAAGATCGAATTGAACGTTATTCGCCAACGCGTGGAAGACGCGCGAAGTGAGAGCCCGGAAAGCTCAGCAATCATCATTGCGGATGAGGGCGCACCGACGGGTGTGCTCATCGATATTATGGATCAGGTTCGTCTTGGCGGCGTTATCGACATCTCGGTTGCCGCGACCAAAGACGGGTCATAAGGAGCACATCATGCGTTATCTAGCCTCCGTTGCTGCAGGTACTATTGTCGCACTTGGTCTGTTCTTTCTGATGCATGCGCTGATTGCGGGCACACCGACCTTCGACCGCGATGCCAACACGCGAGCACAGTTGGACTTTGTGCGAGTCAAGCAGGACGAGATCCAGCAGATCAAGGAGCGTCGCAAGCCGCCCGAGCCGGAAAAGCCCAAAGAGCCGCCACCACCGCCTAAGCTCAGCGTAGCAAAGAACGACAAGCCGCCACCCGATATGCCGGATATCCAAACACCGCAAATCAACGTCGCCGTGTCGACGGGTAACGGGCCGTATCTGGGCGGTTGGAGCCCCGGTGATCCGGCCGCGGAGGGTGATGTCATTCCGATTGTGAGTATTCAGCCGCAGTATCCTCGCGATGCCGCACTGAACGGGATTGAAGGCTGGGTTGAGCTTAAGTTCACCATTGAGGCGGATGGCTCGGTGTCCGACGTCTCCGTGGTCAATTCCGAACCACGGCGGACTTTTGATCGCAGTGCTCAGCGGGCACTGTACAAATGGAAATTCAAGCCCCGTGTTATTGATGGTCAAGCGGTGGCCCGCGAGGCTGTGATTAAGCTGGATTTCAACCTGAGTGGCGGCTGATTATCGTGCGCTGTTGCCGCCTATGATCCTTGCCTGAGACAGATATATGAGAATCAACAACACGATCGCACTCGTTCTGGCCGTGACCCTGACCTTGTCATCGACCGCCATCGCCCAGGACGAGCTAAACGAAGACCGTGAAGTCGTAGAGCGGGAGACCACCGCGCAAACGATGTCGGAGCAGGTTTACAAGCGCGTTTCTGCCATCCACGAATTGATGGGTGAAGGCCAGAATGCCGAGGCGCTTGAACGATCACGCGAGCTTGAGAAAAATACGCGACTGAATAACTACGAGCGCGCGCTGATTTACCAGACGATCGGCTTCATTTTTGCGAATCAGAGCAAGACAGATCAGGCCATCGAGTACTTTGAAAAATCGATCGCTGAGAATGCGCTCAGCCCTGCTGCACAACAGGGTATGCTGTACTCGTTGGCAAGCCTTTACGGATCCGAAGGCAAGTATCGAAAGTCGATTGCGACCGCTCGAGAGTGGTTTAAGTATGAGGCTGATCCGAGCCCGGACGCGTACATGTTGATCGGCTCCAACTTTGCTCAACTCAACGAATACAAGAATGCGCTGCCGTACGTGCTCAAAGCGATCGAAAAATCGGAGAAGCCGCGGGAGCCCTGGTATCAGTTGAGTCTTGCGATTTACTTTGAGACCCAGCAAGTGCCGAAAGCGATTCCAGTACTGCAAAAGATGATTCAGTACTGGCCTGACAAACAGACATATTGGGAAACTCTGTACGGCGCCCACATGCAGCTTGAGCAGGACCAACAGGCGCTGTCTACGCTGATGGTCGCCTATCGCAGGGGATTGCTGACAGAGGAAAGCAAGATTCTGAATTTGGTGCGCATGAACATGTTCCTGGAGATTCCGTATACCGCGGGCACGATTCTGGAGGAGAATCTCGCGTCGGGTGTCGTCACACGCAACAAAGAGCATCTCGAGTTGCTTCAGTCGGCGTGGACGAGTGCGCAGGAATACCCGCGTGCGCTTGAAGTGATGAGTGAGCTTGGCAAAATGACAGGCGATCCGACCTACGCAATCGAACAAGCCAAGATCTACAATGAGCTGGCCGAATGGGACAACGTGATTAGCGCAGCAAGAACAGCGCTAGATCGTGGCTATGACAAACCCGGCGAAGCGAACTTGCTGTTGGGCACCGCTTACTCAGAGCTCGGTCAGTTCCGCGAATCACTCGCAGCGTTTGAGCAGGCCGCAAAGTTGGGCACGTCTCAAGAGCGCAGTAATGCGCGTGCCTGGATTGGCTTTGTCACCGATCGTATGAAGATCGAAGGGACGCCTGTCGCGAGTCGGTAGACCGAATGATGTTAATTAAGGGCTAGCGCGGTAATACCAGCGCGGCTTACGCCTGCAGGTCCGGTTCCGCCAATCTCGCGCTAATTCGCTGCCTCGCGATTGCGCTCAGGTCTTCTGGGCTACTTTCCGCCACAGTACCGGCATCAATCGGGGCCAGTAGGCTGACTCGAATTGTGCCAGCACGCGGCAACCACCGATCGGCCGGCAGTATGTGTCGTGTGCCATTAATCACGACTGGCACGATCGGCATCTTGCCAGCCTTGGCTGCAGCAAACGCGCCTTTGCGAAATGCTCTGAGGCCAGGCTCGTCGGTAAACGTGCCTTCCGGAAAAAAACCAAGCGCCCGACCTGCGCGTGCAGCGCGAATGATCTGTCGGGCCGAAGAGGCGCTGCGTGCGGCATGTGAGCGGTCGACAAAGAACGAGTCGATCCGACGTAATACGAATCCGACAAGCGGGATCCGGTTCATTTCTGCCTTGATGACGAATGAAAAGCGCGGTGGCAGCACAGCTGTCATCACAATGCCATCAAGATAGCTTGCATGGTTAGCGACCATAACGCAGGGACCCGTGGGCAGGTTCCGGATCCCATCGCAACGCGGTCCCATGCCGGCCAGCCAGAACACAACGCGCGTCAGCGCGTTGACGGCACGTTGTCGGCGCGCAAGACCTGGCACCAAAACGGTGCAAATCAAGCATATGACACAGCACGTCACGAACACTACGATGAACCATGCGCCAGCTAGCGCATCTGCCAAGCGCTGGCCTATCGAAGGTTGGTATTCGGTAACTTGGGTGTCGGTATCCATGTCTCGTTTGTTTTTGTGACCCAGGTCACTTTATGTTAACGATTTGGGGGTTCTGTGACCGCGATCACGGCAACCAGCAGCGGGGCATGGAATATTTCGCTCCAACGAGGTGAACCCGCTCGACTCCTTTGGTCTGGTGGCGACACATATTCATGCGACACATTTGGCGACGTTGGAATTTGCAAGCCCCCATGGCTGACAGTACAACGCGCTCGGCAGCAGTATACAGATGGCTTTAATGGCAATAAACGACAACCCCGACGGAAAAGGCAGCATTGCTGCTGCCGAGGTGATCATCGACAAGTTTCTCGATGCGATCTGGATGGAGCGCGGCTTGTCCAAGAACACGCTGGGCGCCTATCGGGCTGACCTGATGTCGCTCGCCCGTTGGCTGGCGTCTCGTGACGTCGAAGTCGACAAGGCGAGTAAAGCTGACTTGCTGGCGTTTATCGGCTGGCGCGTGGAAGAGGGTGCAAAGCCGCGGTCGACGGCTCGCCAACTGTCGAGTTTTCGTCGATTCTACCGCTATCTTGCCGGTGAAAAACGTCGCGATGACGACCCGACGGTCGATATCGCAATGCCCCGCATTGGTCGGTCTTTGCCCAAGACACTGACGGAAGATGAAGTTGAGGCATTGCTGGCGGCGCCCAATGTTTCAGAACCCCTCGGGCATCGTGACCGGGCGATGCTTGAGTTGCTATATGCCACTGGCCTTCGCGTGACCGAGCTGATCAGTTTGACACAGGCGCAAGTCAACCTGAACCAAGGCGTTCTGCGCATTGTCGGTAAAGGCGACCGCGAGCGTTTGATTCCACTGGGCGAAGAGTCGCAGCGGTGGTTACGCGATTTCATTGAAGGACCGCGGCTAGAAATCTTGCTCGAGCGGCAGACCGATTACCTGTTCCCAACCCGCCGCGGCGATCGCATGACGCGCCAGGCGTTCTGGCACATCATCAAGCGTTACGCGCAGAAGGCGAACATTCAGGATGGGCTGTCACCGCACTCACTGCGGCATGCCTTCGCGACCCATTTGCTCAACCACGGCGCTGATCTTCGGGTTGTGCAAATGCTGTTAGGGCATAGCGACCTGTCGACGACACAAATCTATACGCATGTCGCACGCGAGCGCATGAAAGAGCTGCACGAACGCCATCACCCGCGCGGTTGATCGCGAGGCGACGATCTGTCGACTGAAACAAAACGCGTTCTGACAGGGTCATAGGTGGCAGATACCCAAAATTGCAGTCTTGCCCGTGCCCAGCGCTCGTGTGATCATTGCCCCCCCGTGAATTCCCGGAGCCATCATGCCTAGTCTTGCGAGTTGTTTTGTTGCTATCAGTGCTGTCTTGTTGTTCTCGATCGGCGCAGCCTCAGCAGAAGAGAACGGGATTTCGGATGCCGAGCTTGATGCCGTGCGCGCCGAAATGGCTAGTAAATTCCCCAATCTCGACGCCAAGAATATTAACCGCGCGCCCGTGCCTGGTTTGCTCGAAATACGCCAGGGCGCGCTGGTCGCTTATCTGACGAACGATGGCCGCTACCTGATGCAGGGTGAGCTCATCGATCTGGACAGCAACGTCAATCTGACTCAGGCGAGCATCGCGCTGAGCCGCAAGGAGGCGATGGCACAGGTGAACCCGAATGCGGGAATTACGTTCACACCCGACAGTCCGAAGCATACGGTCACGATCTTCACTGACATTGACTGCACCTTCTGTCGCAAATTGCACCAGGAGATCGAAACCTATAACGACGCCGGTATCGCGGTTCGGTATCTGATGTATCCGCGTAGTGGGCCGAACACACGCTCATGGGAAAAGGCCGAAGAAGTTTGGTGTGCCGACGATCAGCAAGCTGCTATGACGCGCGCCAAACTCGGTGAGTCGCTGCCCGCCGCGACGTGCGACGCCAGTGTGATACGTGATCATTTTCAGGCTGGCCTAAACGTGGGCGTTAGTGGTACGCCGACAATTGTAATGGAAGACGGCAACGTCATTGGCGGGTATGTGCCTGCCGCCGAACTTGCAGCACAGCTCAACGCGAGTGAGAGCGCTAGTCAGTAACTGCAGCGCGCTGACCAAAGGAACACGTGGTCCGCGCGGGAACGAAAGCTAAAGTTCGCTGCTGGTGTCGTTGGCCGAAATGAACATCCGAGCCTCGACAGGGTGTTAAGTTGGCGAGTCCTGGCGTTGGCAAGGGTTGGCTAATCAGCGTTCGAGGTGCTGTTCCTTGTCTTCCACATCGCGCCAGTCGTCGGCATCCGCGGGGGGCTCTTTGGCCTCTGTGATCACCGGCCAGCCGGCCGCCAGTTCTGCATTCAACTCAAGGAAATGCGCCTGATCGTTGGGAAGCTCGTCCTCAGAATAGATTGCTTCAACGGGGCATTCCGGCTCGCACAACGTGCAGTCAATACACTCATCAGGGTCGATGACCAGAAAGTTAGGTCCTTCGTGGAAGCAGTCCACCGGACATACCTCGACACAGTCGGTGAATTTGCACTTGATACACGATTGAGTGACCACGAACGTCATACGACAGTCTTCCTGATTCAGTAGTGAGCCAATAATTCCGGCAGTCTATCAGTAGATTCGCCGCTCGGCACTATGCGAATGCACACCGTTATTCTTGCCGTCATCCTCAATATACTTCTGAAGCGCAAACGTACCGCTGGGGAACGCGATCTCATCCCACGGAATTTGCGAAGGGTCGTACAAAGCGACGTCCAGGCTCTCGATGCCCGGTGCAAAACCGGAAACGAGACGGGCGGTGTAGAACACGTGCACCTGCCCGGCATGTGGCACGTCAACAGCGGCAAACAAATGACCAATTTCGACATCGGCGCAAGCTTCTTCCATTGTTTCGCGCGCAGCGCCTTGTTGCATGGTTTCGTTGAGCTCCATGAATCCGGCGGGCACCGTCCAATATCCAATGCGTGGTGCTATGGCCCGTTTGCAAAGCAAAATTTTGCCATCCCGCTCAGGCACGCAACCGACGACGATTTTGGGGTTTTGATAATGTATGGTTTCGCATGACGGGCACACCCAGCGCTCCTGCGTGTCGCCGTCGGGTACGGCTCGGCTGACCGTGTGGCCACAGTTGGAGCAAAACTTCATGCAAGGATTCCTGAATTGTGAGGCTGTGGCACGACGCCGGCGCGCACGGAACCGCCGTGGGGCGGCGGTGCAGCGCTGGTACCAGAGGTCGGACTCGAACCGACACGCTATTGCTAGCAAGGGATTTTGAATCCCTCGTGTCTACCAATTCCACCACTCTGGCATTGGGCGGCTGCAAACCACGCGTAATTCTAGCGAAATATCGCCCTGAGGGAAGCCCTATCTCACGTCAATGCGATATTGGCAAAATTAATTGCCGACAACTGCGACCCTTTTGCCGAGTCCGGCATCTAACAGGTCATGAGCGGATTTAGTCAACTTAAGCCAGACGACGCGATGGTTCGGCGCGCACAGCGTATGGACCCGAAGGCGCTGGATATCCTGTTCCGGATGTTTGCACCGGCCGTCTATACCTTGACACTTCGGCTTACCCAATCGGCCGCGGTGGCCGATGACCTCACGCAAGAGACATTCGTCGACATATTGCGCGGGTTGCCAGGCTTTCGCTTTAACGCTTCCCTGTCGACGTGGGTACGTCGCATTGCCGTATCGCGTTGTCTTATGCATATGCGCTCGGCATGGGAACGCAAGGCTATTGCCCTGGACGCGATCGCCGAGCCAGCGTCTGCCGATATCGATCATGCGACCCGCATTGAGTTGGGTCATGATCTCGCGGCTGCGCTGGGCGAGCTGGCGCCAAACGCGCGGGTCGTTGTGTGGTTGCATGATGTCGAAGGCTACACACATCGTGAAATCGCCGAGTTGATGGATAAGTCTGTGAGTTTTTCCAAGTCTTGCCTGTCCCGAGCACACCAGCAATTGCGTGATGTGTTGGTCAGTGAGGAAGACGGATCGCCGACCAGCGATAACACATCACAGGCGGATGCACCGGCTGTGGTGCCTATCTTGCAAAGGTGCATGCAATGAATGACCAAACATCAATCAGTGAACATGAAGCCAAGCGCATCGCCGAGCAGTTGCGCGCGCTGCCCCATGTACAGCCACCTGCGCAGGTGATGCAGAAACTCTCAACGCTGGCGGCACACCGCAGCAGATCGCGGTTTTGGAGTCGCACAATGGCGCTGGCCGCCAGCGTCGGGCTGGCGACTGTGCTTGGTGTTGTACTGGCAACGCGTATGGACCCGC
>JBCCCC010000006.1:0-56401 GCA_039033695.1 Pseudomonadota bacterium
ACCAAAGGCATGTCCGTCTTGAACACCTATACCGGCAAGACAGAACGCATCGGCCGTATTGTCGAAATGCACGCCGACTCGCGCGAAGAGCGCGACTCTGCGCAGGCTGGCGATATCGTTGCGCTGCTGGGTATGAAAAACACTCGAACGGGCCATACGTTGTCTGATCCCGACAAGCCAGCGACGCTGGAACCGATGGTCTTCCCCGACCCTGTAATCTCCATCGCTATTTCGCCGAAGGACAAGGCAGGTATGGAGAAAATGGGCGTCGCGCTGAACAAGATGATTCAGGAAGACCCTTCTTTCCGTGTTGAAACGGACGAAGAGTCTGGCGAAACCATCATCAAAGGTATGGGCGAGCTGCACTTGGACATCAAGGTCGACATTCTGAAGCGTACGCACGGCGTGGAAGTCACGATGGGTAAACCTCAGGTTGCCTACCGCGAGACCATCACGCAGGCGGTCGATGACAGCTACACGCACAAGAAGCAGACGGGTGGTTCCGGCCAGTACGGCAAGATCGACTACCGCATTGAGCCGGGCGAGACTAACAGTGGTTACGAGTTTGAGTCTCAGGTCACTGGCGGTAACGTGCCGCGCGAATACTGGCCGGCGATCGACAAAGCATTCAAGGCCAGCATGGAGGAAGGCACGCTAGCCGGCTTCCCGCTGCTCGACGTCAAGGTAACGCTACTCGATGGCGCCTATCACGCTGTCGATTCATCGGCGATGGCATTCGAGCTGGCCGCGAAAGCAGCATACCGCCAGACCGTGCCGAAAGCCGCGCCGCAACTGCTTGAGCCGATCATGAAAGTGGATGTGTTCACGCCGGAAGATCACGTTGGTGATGTAATTGGTGACCTTAACCGTCGCCGCGGCATGATCAAGTCTCAAGAGCCTGGTCCGACCGGTGTGCGCGTCAAGGCAGACTGCCCGCTGTCCGAGATGTTTGGCTACATTGGCGACCTGCGCACCATGACGTCCGGTCGTGGCCAGTTCTCAATGGAGTTCTCGCACTATGCACCGTGCCCGAACAACGTTGCTGAAGTGGTCATCAAAGAGACACTGGATCGCAAAGCCGCAAGCTAGTCGAGCGGCTGCTAGGATAAGGGCCGTCCCGGTTATATGCCGGGGCGGCCTTTATTTTTTGAGGTAGGTATTCATGGGTCGATGGCGAGCGCCAACGCCTGCGGCGTCTCCCTATATCACGCCAGCAGGCTATCACCGACTGCAGGAGGAGCTTGATGACATTTGGCTCCGACGCCGTGATGTGGTCGCCGCGCTGGCCGATGCAGCGGCCGAAGGCGACCGCTCCGAAAACGCAGAGTACATCTACCGCAAAAAAGAGCTTGCCGGCCTGGATCGGCGCATTCGCTATCTGCAGAAGCGGCTACCAAGCCTAAATGTCGTGCGCGATACGCCCAACGGTGAGCGCGTGTTTTTTGGCGCTACGGTCACGCTTCAGTCTGACGAGGACGGCCAACGAACATTCAGAATCGTCGGCCCGGACGAAGCCAATGCCGCTGTCGGCGATTTGAGCCTGGATTCACCGCTCGCCAAAGCCTTGCTCGGACGCCGATTGGACGACGTGGTTAGCGTCACCACAGACAGGCGTCAACAAAGTCTTACAATCACGATGATCAACTATCCGGACAGTCCGGATGAGTAGGCCAGCCGGCGCTAGAATATTGGAAAGTATGCGTTTTTTGCACTAATATGCGCGATCGCTTGTTGCACCTGTTGCGAGCACTGTCGACAGCACGAAAAATCTGTCCCGATCAAAGTGATTTCGCCGCCGATCGGATGGCACGATATGTAGAACCCGGCTGGCACGGCACTATTTTTTTGACCAGAAATTGCACTACCAGGCCAGCACTCTCGCCTGACCGACGAGGATCGGACTATGAAACAAAGCGTTGTAGGTATTTTTTCGGCGTTACTGCTCATCGCGGTAGCAGTGCCAGCAGCATGGGCTGTCGAAGCGCTCTCATCAGATGAGCTGATTTCACATTGTGAGTACTACGAGAGCGACCCCGAGAGCATCGACGGTGTGTTCTGTGTTCGCTATATCCAGGGATTCATTGACGGCGCGGTGGCCACTGACGAGCGCGTAACGCTAAATGTAGAGGCTGAATTCGCGAAGGAAGAGAGCTTCACCGAGCGCGCAATGCGAACCCGTCTCGGCTCACGATTGGAGCGTTTTGGTCCCTCATACTACGCAGAGTTCTGCCTGGGCGAGCCAGTTGCACTCAAGGAAGTCGTCACGCTGGTGGTTCGCGACTTATTGAATGAAGAACATGTCGGCGACATGGCACTGGCGCGAAATGCGGTTTATAAGACGCTGCGCAACGAGTACCCCTGCGAGGCAGATGACGCCGAATGAGTCGTTTATCAACCCGCCCACAGCCCCTGGGTCGCACACTCGTCTGGCGCATGCTGGTGTTGGCAGTCGCGCTCGTTGCGGCGTGGCTGCTGTGGTCGGGTTTGTACAAACCACTTTTGATCGGTCTGGGGGCATTGTCCGTTGTGCTGACGATGTGGCTCGCGCGCAGAATGCACTACTTTGGCGATGACCTGTTCGCGCTTAACTACGATTTCAAACTGCTGGGCTACTGGGGCTGGATTGGCCGGGAGATCGTGAGCTCCAGCCTGGATGTGGCGCGGATCGTGCTGCGACGCGAACTCAAGGTGCGGCCGCACGTCGTCACGCTTGAGGTGAGCAATCTGACACCTGTCGATCAGGCGGTGCTCGGCAATTCGATTACGCTGACGCCCGGCACACTGACGCTGGATGTGCACGATGACAAAATCACAGTACATGCGCTGACCAAAGAAGGCGCAGACGCCTTGTACGCTGGCGAAATGCAGCGCCGTGTCGAAGCATTGCGCAAAGGGTAGTTGTGTATTACGCGGTCACACTTGCAACACTGATTACGATGGGCCTGGCGCTGGTTCGCGCCATCATGGGTCCTTCGGTCTACGATCGTGTGCTGGCCGTCAACATGTTCGGCACCAAGACCGTGTTGCTCCTCTCCGTCATTGCATTGCTTTATGGGCGCCCGGACTTTTTTGACCTCGCACTGGCCTACGCACTGATCAACTTTATTGGCGTGCTGGCGGTGCTTGAGTTTTTCCGCAGCCGCGCACGGCGTCGCGAGCTCGAACAGCAGCAGGCGAAACAATAACAATGGCTATGTTTCTGGATGTGCTTAGCTGGATACTGCTGACGCTGGGTGGCATCAGCGTGTTGATCGGTGGCCTCGGCGCGCTGCGCATGCCTGACCTGTATACTCGCATGCACGCTGCCAGCGTCACCGATAGTCTTGGCGCGATCCTGGTGCTCACTGGCGCAATGCTGCAAGCCGGGCTCA
Source organism: Pseudomonadota bacterium (assembly GCA_039033695.1). GTDB lineage: Bacteria > Pseudomonadota > Gammaproteobacteria > Steroidobacterales > Woeseiaceae > CALBPI01. The sequence continues at coordinate 3,372 of JBCCCC010000006.1, forward strand.
CACTTGCGACCATCAAGCTGGCCGCGATTCTACTGTTTCTGCTGCTCACCAGCCCGACATCCTCCTATGCACTTGCCAGTGCCGCATTGATTGCTGGCACCAAGCCGCTGTCTGAACGCGAGCAGCCTGAGGGTGGCAAACAGTGACCGTCATCTTCGGTGTGTTTTTGTTGACGCTACTGGTCATCACGGCATTGGCCATCGTGCGCACAGAGAACCTGTTCGTCGCGGTCATGTTGATGGGAATCGCCAGCCTGCTGATTGCCGCCAACTTTTTCATTCTCGATGCGGCCGACGTCGCACTCACCGAGGCGGCCGTTGGCGCCGGCATATCGACGGTTTTGTTCCTTGGCGCTTTGGCATTGACCAATGCACAGGAGAGATCCACTACGTCGCGCAAATTGTTGTCTACCATCGTTGTTGTCGCGGCGACACTGGTGTTGATTTTCGCCACATTCGACAAGCCTGAGTTCGGCGATCCCAACTCACCCGTGCAAACGCATGTCTCTCCGTGGTATCTGGAAAAAACACCAGAGTACATCGACATCCCGAACGTCGTCACCGCAGTGCTTGGCAGTTATCGTGGCTACGATACACTCGGCGAAGTGTTTGTCGTGTTCACTGCCGGTATTGGTGTGCTGTTCCTGCTGGGCGCTAACCCTGGTGTAGGCGCAGGACAGCAGGCGCGCGAAATCAATTCCGGATTGCGCCACCATCTGATCCCGAGGGTCGTCGGCCGGTTATTGATTCCGTTCATCATCTTGTTTGGCCTTTACGTGCAGTTCCATGGTGAATACGGCCCTGGGGGCGGTTTTCAGGCTGGTGCAATCATTGCGGCCGGTATCATTCTGTACGCGCTGCTCGAGGGTGAGAAACGCGCGCTGGAAGTGATGCCGCAGAAATTCCTGCTCGGCATGATGGCGGCCGGCGGATTGATTTATGGCGGCGTTGGCGTGGTGTGCATGGTGCTCGGCGGAAATTTCCTGGATTACTCGGTGCTGTCCAGTAACCCAGTCAAAGGCCAGCAAATGGGCATTATCCTGATTGAGGCAGGCGTGGGCATCGCCGTAACGGGCACGCTGCTGAGCATCTTCCATGCGTTTGCGGCTCGGGAGCGTTAAGGCGATGAAGATTCTCGGCCTCTACTACTACTGGGTATTCGCAATTCTGCTGATGACGGGCTTTTATGCGGTGATCGCCAAACCCAACCTGATCAAGAAAATGATCGGCCTGGCACTGTTTCAATCCGCTGTGTTTCTGCTGTACATCACAATGGGACACATCGTCGGCGGTACCGCGCCGATCTTCTCCTCGGTCACGGGCGATACGCTGTATTCCAATCCCCTGCCGCAGGTACTTATTCTGACCGCCATTGTTGTGGGCATCTCAACGACAGCCCTGGGCCTTGGCATTATCGTCCGCATCAAGGAAGAGTACGGGTCGATCGAAGAAGATGAGATCCAGGAGATCGACAAGCAGTGAATGCATTGGACGCACATCTGCCGGCACTGCAAGTCGTAGTGCCGATGTTGCTCTCGGCCATCGTGGTAATGCTCAAGCCACGCGGTTTGGCGTGGGCCGCTACGACAGCGACGAGCGCCGTCGCATTCGCAATCTCCATAGAGTTGGCGCGATTGACGCTCGACGGCGCGACAATTAACTACGCTATGGGGGGTTGGCCAGCACCGTTCGGCATCGCGCTGGGCGTCGATGCGTTCAGTGCTTTGGTCCTGCTGGTTGTCACCGGTGCGTCGACCGTCACACTGATCGGCGCAAGAGCAAGTGTCGATAGTGAGATTGCGCTGGAGCGACAGCCATTTTTCTACTCTGCATGGCTATTAGCATTGGCTGGCCTGGCGGGCATCGTCGTCGCTGCGGACGCGTTCAATATTTTCGTGTTCATGGAAATCTCGTCGCTGGCCAGTTACGTGTTGATCGCTGGTGGCCCGGACCGACGCGCGCTGCCAGCCGTCTTCAAGTACCTGATCATGGGCACGATCGGCGCCACGTTCTATCTGATCGGGGTTGGGCTGATCTACATGATGACTGGCACGCTCAACCTGGCAGATATGGAGCTGCGCATTCACGAGGTCGCCGACCAAAAGCCAATTCTCGCGGCCGCCGGCTTCATCACGGTGGGGCTGGGACTCAAAGCCGCTGTGTTTCCGCTGCATGTCTGGCTACCCAATGCCTACGCGTATGCGCCACACATGGTCACGGCATTTCTCGCCGCGTGCGCCACCAAGGTTTCAATCTACGTGCTCCTGCGCTTTGACTTTTTCGTCTTTCAGGAAAACCTCACGGGTCACGCATTTCAATTCTCGGCATTCCTGTTGCCACTGGCGCTGCTTGGCATCTTGATCGGCTCTGGCGTGGCGATGTTCGAGAAGAACCTGAAGCGTCTGTTTGCGTTCTCCTCAGTCGCGCAAATCGGCTACATAATCTTAGGTGCCAGCCTCGTGAGTGTCGCGGGCCTCACGGCCAGCATTCTGCACATCTTTAACCATGCTCTGGCCAAAGGCGCGCTCTTCCTCGTCGCTGCGGCCTTCGCTATGAACGCCGGTGGGCTGCGGCTTGCTGATCTAGGCGGCATTGGCAAGCGCATGCCGTGGACATTCGGTGCGTTTGTCATCGCCGGGCTCAGCCTGATCGGCATACCTGGCACGGCGGGCTTTATCAGTAAGTGGTACCTGATCAGCGCGGTCATGGAACTCGGCGTGCCGGGTATCGCCATCATTGCTGTCATCATTATCAGTTCGCTAATGGCAGTTGTGTACATTTGGCGCGTCGTTGAGGTCGCGTGGTTCGGCGAGCCCGCGGAGCCTGGTGTCGCCGCCCCGACAATTCCGCCCATGTTGATTGCGGCAATCTGGATATGCGCACTCGCCAACTTGTATTTCGGTATCGCGCCGCAGCTACCCGCTGACCTTGCGGGAAGTGCCAGTCAGCTGTTGCTGGACCACCTGCCATGAGCCCTGAAACCAGCATTATCGCAGCGCTGATCGTGCCGCTGGTTGGTGCGATAGGTATTGCCCTGGCAGGGCGGATCAGCCCGAATGTGCGCGAGGCCGTCACGCTGACAACTGCAGGCGCGTTGGCTTGGATTGTCTGGGGATTGCTGCCGATTGTCTTTGCTGGTGGCCGGCCCGGTGTGACCCTGGCCGAGGTCTTGCCTGGCATTAACATAGCGTTTGAGATCGAGCCGCTGGGTATGATGTTTGCCCTGCTCGCCTCGAGCCTCTGGATCGTGAACTCGGTTTACTCCATTGGCTACATGCGCGGTGCCAACGAGAAGAACCAGACGCGCTTCTATGTCATGTTTGCCGTCTCGTTGGCGGCTGCTATTGGCATTGCCTTTGCCGGCAACTTATTCACACTGTTCTTGTGCTATGAAATCCTGACGCTGTCGACCTACCCGCTGGTCTCACACAAGGGCGACAAGAACACAATCAACTCAGCGCGTATCTATCTTGGCGTGTTGCTAACGACCTCGATCGGACTGTTGCTACCGGCCATCATATGGACCTACAGCGTTGCCGGCACCGGCGACTTTGTCATGGGCGGTATTCTCGACGGCAAGCTGAGCGGGCCCGCCGTCGGTCTGCTGCTTGGCCTGTTTGTGTTTGGTGTCGGCAAGGCTGCCGTGATGCCGGTCCATCGCTGGCTACCAGCAGCGATGGTCGCACCGACACCGGTCAGCGCATTACTGCACGCGGTCGCGGTTGTGAAGGCTGGCGTATTCACGGTCACCAAAGTGATCGTGTATATCTTCGGCGTTGATTTTCTGTTCGCGGAACCCAGCAGTAGCTGGTTGTTATACGCGGCGGCGTTCACCATCATCACCGCCAGCATCGTTGCGCTAAGGCAAACCAATCTCAAGCGCTTGCTGGCCTACTCGACCATCGCACAGCTCTCGTATGTGGTGATGGCCGCGGCCATCCTCAAACCGTTGGCTGAAATCGGTGCCGCGATCCACATGCTCGCGCACGCATTCGGCAAGATCACATTGTTCTTCGCAGCAGGCGCCATCTATGTGGCGGCCAAGAAGACTGAGCTGCACCAGCTCAAAGGCATTGGTCGGCGTATGCCCATCACGATGACGGCCTTCACGATTGGCGCACTGAGTATGATCGGCGTGCCACCGACTGGCGGCTTTGTCTCCAAATGGTACATCCTCGCCGGCGCGTTCGAGGCAGACAACTATGTGGCCTTGGCGACGATCATTGCCAGCACGGTGCTGAATGCCGCCTACTTCCTGCCCATTGTTTACATGATTTGGTTTATCAAAGAGGAACCGGGCGGCAAGGAGCATGGCGAGGCGCCATGGCAAAGCGTTCTTGCGCTGGCAATTACTGCCGCGCTGACCATCGGCTTCTTCCTGTTTAACGGTCCGGCGCTCGAACTCGAGCGACAACTGGTCGAGGGCATGTCATGAGCAAACCGAATCCTGCGTTGGAACCGCAAGACGACCACTGGCTTGTCCGCCCGACGACGATCAAACTCCTGTGGCGCGTCTTTGCAGTCGTGCTTGCGCTATTGGTTGCGGCTCAGGCCGTGATCAAGGTCAAAGGCTACTTCGACGTCGACGGATGGTTCGGTTTTGGTGCCGCATTCGGCTTCCTGTCTTGTCTGGCGATGGTCTTGGTGGCCAAAGGCCTCGGATTCCTATTAAAACGGCCGGAAAACTACTACCAGAGTGGTGACGGCGATGTTTGAGATGCTGCCACCAGCGCTCATCATGCTAATGGGTGCCCTGCTCATCGGCCCGACACGCGGCCATGTGCGTAATGCCGTTGTGCTACTGACACCGCTGCTGACGCTGTTGGCCGTATGGCAAGTTGCCGACGGTGTCGCCTATGACGTGGCGTTTCTCGACTATCGAATAGAGCCACTTGAGGGCAGCCCGGTGCGCCGCTTGTTCGCGACCATCTTTGCGCTCATGGCGTTCGTAGGTGGACTGTATGCGTTCCGCCAAGCCAAATGGTACGAGCTATCAGCGGCGTTCGCCTATGCCGCGGGCGCGATTGGGGTCAGCTTTGCCGGCGATCTCATCACACTGTTCCTGTACTGGGAACTGATGGCGCTATTCTCAACGGTGGTCGTCTGGTGCGGCGGCACGCCCGAGGCGCGCGCTGCTGGCATACGCTATGCCATCATGCATTTATTCGGAGGGGTCGTCCTGAAAGTCGGTATCGAAGGTGTGGTCGTGCACACCGGTTCGATCCAGATTCAACCGATGCTGGCGAATAACTTCGACACCTGGATGATGCTGATTGGCATTCTAATCAATGCAGCGGCGCCACCAGTGTCAGCATGGCTGGCGGACTCCTACCCGACATCAAGCGCGACGGGGTCGGTGTTTTTGTCAGCGTTTACAACCAAGACAGCAGTGCTGGCGCTGATCCTGCTATTCCCTGGCGAGTCAGTGCTGATCGGCGTCGGATTGTTCATGGTGATCTACGGCATCATCTACGCACTGCTGGAAAACGATATCCGCCGCATCCTCGCCTACTCGATCGTCAACCAGGTCGGTTTCATGGTGGTCGCCGTGGGCATTGGTACTGAAATGGCGCTCAATGGCGCGTCCGCGCACGCGTTTGCACACATCATCTACAAAGCGCTGTTGTTCATGAGCGCCGGCGCAGTGATTTATCGCACTGGTATGAACCGCTGCACCGACGTTGGCGGCCTATTTCGCACCATGCCACTCACCTGTATTTGCGGCATTATCGGCGCGCTGGCGATTTCCGGGTTTCCACTGACCTCAGGCTTCACGACCAAGACCATGATCTCTCAGGCTGCGGCCAATGAGTCTCTTGTATGGGTCTACATGACGCTTGCCGCGGCCTCAGCAGGCGTGTTCCTGCATGCCGGCATCAAGTTTCCATGGTTCGTGTTTTTCCAGAAAGACTCGGGGTTACGACCAAAGGATGCGCCCTGGAATATGTCCATCGCGATGATCCTGTTCTCGGTGTTGTGCATCTTATTAGGCGTCGCGCCGGGGCTGCTCTATCAATTCCTGCCATACCCGGTTGACTACACGCCGTATACGATTGGCAAAGTGCTGTTCTACCTGCAGTTGCTGATGTTCTCAGGCTTGGCCTTCTTCCTGTTGCTACCGTTGATGAAACGTACACTAACGATCAGCCTGGACACCGACTGGGTATGGCGCGTCGTACTGTTCAGACTTGCGCGAGGACTGTACGCGGGTATTTCCGCCGTAACAGTCGCAATCGTCGGACTTGCGCAACGATTCGGTGCCGGCATGCGTGAACGATTGCTGAATTTTCTCGGGGCAAGCACGGATGAGCGCAGCGCAGGCACGTTCGCCCGCTCCTGGACGATCGGCAGCACTGCATTGTGGATTGCCGTCCTGCTCACCGGCTACGTGCTGGTTTATTACCTGTAGGCGGGACAGTGATCTGCGCGCAGACTGCGCGCAAGCCAGTTTCCGAACGTCAGCCTGCCAACTTCCTGCAATCTGTCAGCTGATATCCGCAGCACTATGACGCTCAAGCACTTGCAACTCTTCTGGGCCCCACGCCTTGTTGACCCGCGCGCCTCGCTGCACAGCCGTGCGTGCCTGGATTGCTTCGGCCCAGCGTAATACATGCTTGTATGACGTAACATCGAGAAACTCGGCCGCTTCATACAATCGCCCGAGCACGAGCACGCCGTACCATGGATACGTCGCCATATCCGCAATCGTGTAACTGTCCCCTGCCAGAAACTCCCGTTTGGCCAGGTTTTGATCCAGCACGTCCAGCTGCCTCTTGACCTCCATGGCATAGCGGTTAATCGGGTATTCGAATTTCTCCGGCGCATACGCATAGAAATGACCGAAGCCACCACCCAGAAACGGCGCGCTGCCCATTTGCCAGAATAGCCAGGAGAGTGTCTCGGCGCGCTGCGCAGGTTCGCTCGGCAGGAAGTGTCCGAACTTCTCGGCCAGGTAGATGAGAATTGCGCCAGACTCAAACACGCGCGTTGGCGTCGCTGTGCTGTGATCCATCAAGGCCGGTATCTTGGAGTTCGGGTTGATCGCAACAAAATCGCGACCAAACTGATCGCCTTCCTGAATGTTGATTGTATAGGCATCGTACTCGGCGCCGGATTCGCCTTGCGCCAGCAACTCCTCCAGCATGATCGTCACCTTGACGCCGTTGGGCGTGGCCAGTGAATACAGTTGCAGCGGGTGCTTGCCAACCGGCAGCGTCTTCTCATGCGTCGCGCCCGAAACAGGACGGTTGATATTGGCGAACTTACCGCCCGATGACTGATCCCAGGTCCAAACCTTAGGTGGCTCATATGCCTTATTGCTCATGATGCTTCCTGACGGGCACTCACCCGAATTGCCTTTAATACTTCCCGCGCAAGGTCCCAGCGATTGAACCCCTGGCGGCCAAAATCCAACCCACGCCGTACGATCACCAGATCATGGGACGGTACGATAATGACGTATTGCCCACGATTGCCCGCCGTTGCATAGGCGTCTTTCGGCACGTCGTCACGATCATCCGGCACCAGCCAGAACTGGCCCCCGTAGAAGTTGCCTCGTTCGGCCGTTGATGGTGCTGGCGTGCGAACAAACTCGATCCATTCTTCGGAGATCAGTCGCTCACCCTGCCAAACGCCACCATTCAGGTACAGCAGGCCAAAGCGCGCCAGATCTCTTGCATTGGTATAGACCTGACTACTCAAGATAAAGTCACCGAATCGATCTGTACTGAGCAGCGTGTTACGCATGCCGATGCGATCAAGCAGTGCTTTGCGCGGGAATTCCAGATAAGTTTTGTCGTCCCCCAGCGCTTTTTTCATGGCAAGCACCGCCAGCAAGGTATCGTAGTTTTCATACTCCCAGGTGCTGCCCGGCTCACGTACCAGCCCGCGCCGACGTGCGCCCTCCGCCGAACTCGCGCCTGCCCAATACGTCAAGCCCGAGCCAATTGCGTATTCCCGGTCAAAGCTGTCGACCGGATACAGGCCACTGGACATTTGCATCACGTGACGCAGCGTGATGGCATTACGAGGGTCAGTTTCATCGCCTGCAAGCGCTGGCAGCCACTCAAGGCCTAGCGGTTTGTCGAGCGACAGCATGCCTTGATCAACCAGCATGCCGATCAACGTTGCTGCAATACTCTTGGCCGTAGACCATGTGCGGGTGCGAGTGGACTGATCAACCCCATCGGCATAACGCTCGAGGATGACATTCCCTTGGTACACAACCATCAGGCTTAGCGTGTGTTGCTCTTCGGTTGGGCGGTCAAACGCCCAATCAGCGGCCTTCTCAAGTGCACCAACATCGACTGAGGCCGGCATCGTTCGATCAACGATCAGATCACCGGCCGGCCACGCCAGCCTCGCTGGGTCTTGTGCAGGATATGGCAACGTAAGCTCGGGTAGGTCATCGATGTCATCAAGGTCCTGTGTCGGCGCCATGACGACACAGCCGACACCTTCTCTGAATGCTGCCCGTACGATGGGCCTGCCGTTTTCGCCGCCAACAATCACGGCTTTGCGATCGGGATCAACTTGATACGGCGCTACCGCCGCGCGACCGTTGACGGGACGCAGGTAAGCGAGCTCTTCAGCTAGCACGCGTTCCAGCGGCCGATTGGAGGTAAACACGCCATTGCAGGTCAGCACCGCTTGAACACCTGTCCAGACAAGATCCCGATTCGCGGCGTAATAGTCGAACTCAGGTTGCGGCTCTGCGGCGTGAGCCATGCCAACAAAAAGTGCACCGAGCAGAAAAAACGTCCGCATCCTACCCTCCTCAGTCATTGATTTACGTGGAGATTACCATGCGCACAGGGTGGCAGCGGCTCAGGCGTGGGCGGCGCAAGAAAACCGCGTCTACTTGGCCGCATACCATGGCCGCTGGCGTCGGGGGCGCAAAGCATACTGCCCCGATCAGGAAATCCACGCGGGGTCGAATGACCAATAACCGTCCGAGCCACAGCGGACGCCCTGGCAGCAAGGAGAACCCGCCTTGTTAGCCGTTCGCGCTAGTATTCGTAAGCGGCGTCCGGCGCAAGACGACAGCTAATCTGACGACCATCAAGCTGCAGCACCACGGGGGAATCAACCGTATCTGTCTCAGAAAACGCCGTATGTACGACGTCATCATCAGGGGCGCGCGCACGCACCCGAATGCGATCAACCAGCCTGTCGAGCGTCAGCATCAGCCCATCCTTGAAGACGGCACGGCCACCCTGGTCATGTAACAGTACAGTTTGCTCCTGACCCGTTGCATCTTTAGCCGCGCAGGAGAATGAACGTGCCTTAATCGCTTTGGTTGGCGTCTCGCCTTTCATACCAAACAAGTAGTTACCAGCCGGATCCGTGCCGCGATCGGCAAACCACAAGGCATCCTTGTGCAGAATCAGCGCTTCTTCCAGGACAACGTCGCCGTACTGTTCTGAACGAAATGTGCAGCTGCCTTGATCTAACTTGCCCACGAGCACCTCACCCTTACGATGCCAATAAAGGTCACAGCCAGGCCAGACTGTCATTTGATCTGGCGTTAGCCCCGCCAACAGTGACGGTTGTCGATAGGCACCGCGCAACGCGGAGGGCTCAGGTGGGATATGAACCCGCAATCTCAGCGCGTCGCGTGCAGTATCGATGGAGACCGAGTAGATACGTTGTCGGTAGATTTTTTGCGGGTCGCCGTCGCGGTATTGCTCCGCGTAGTAAACAACATCGCCAAACGCTGGCAGGTCGATACGCCGGAACACTGAGTGACGGCGATAGTTGATGTCATCGGCAGGCAGTCCCGCAGCGCGCTGACGTGCTAGTTGCAGTGAACTGTCATAGCGACCTGGAAACCAGTCGACAAAGGTGGCTAGATCATCATCCGCGCTGGTCCTGCGCACGTAGAGACCCTCGAACCAGACCTGCCACTGACCTGACTCTTGATCAAACAAATCGAAATGCTGGACAACGGTGCCGTCCTCGCGCGGTGTCCAGATACCTCTGAACGGCACACTTGTGCCGGATGTATAATTCTCCAGAGTGCCTTCCAAGCGCATTTCGCCGGCTTCGGTCAATCCGCCGCTATAGTCGATTGCGTAACCCGCCGAGACCCACAGTTGGCGCCAGCGCTTGGTAATTGGGTTGTAGTAGTTAAGCGAGGTGCCCGTGCTGCCGCCAGCGCCACGCCATTGCTCTTTGATAAGACAGTCGGCATGGTGGTACGTGATGACGTTGCGGCCCTGAAGATTACGCGCGCTGTCGTTGCTATAAACATCCCACTCACCAACCCAGAAGTCGAAATCCTTGAAGCCAGGTTTATCGCTGCAACCTGGCGTGGGTTGTTGCGCGTGGCCGGGAACGGCCGCGATCAGGACACCCACCACCAGTGCAAGTAACGCAGCTCCGATTCCGGAGCGCCCGGTAGACATTGAGATCACTTTACCCGATGCAGCGCACAGATCTTGTTGCCATCCGGGTCACGCAAATAGGCAAGGTACAGATCACCGAATGCACCCGAGCGCACGCCTGGCGGGTCCTCCAAGGTGGTGCCGCCATTCGCAAGGCCTGCCTCATGAAAAGCATGCACGGCCTCAGGACTGTCCGCGGCAAACCCGATGGTGCCACCATTGGCATGCGTGGCGGACTCTCCATCGATGGGCACACTAATGGCGAAACTCATACCGCCACCCCGATAAAAATAGCGATCGGCGTCGCGCCGCGGCTCGCCGATACCCAGTGTGCCGAGCACGGCGTCATAAAACTGCCGTGAACGTTCAAGATCACTGGCACCTAACATGACATGACTAAACATCTGACACTCCTCTCATGTTGCTCATGCTGACTTCTTCGCCTTCGACTGCACAGGCGACCCGGACAACAGCCTGTCTAGTCACAGTCTCGATTTCCTGCGTTGCACGGCCTACCGCAGCCTCGCCGCAATGCCGACCAAGGTATCCGCGAGCGCTTCCCGGCGTTTGCCGTCAGTACGATCGTCGGCACCTCTTCTTGCACGCTTCGCAAGTGATCTCAGTGTTGTCGACAACTTGCGATCGCGGCTGCCGTCGACCAGCGGTTGCTCGGCCCGATCCAGTGCGGCGGCAATATCCGCGAGCAGCGCGGCCGGTGGTTCAGCGCCGCGCGCCAATTGGTCGATGTAGGCGCGCGCGACGACGGGTTCAGCCGGCCACGTCACCTTGAACTGCTGCTGCGGATTGAATCGCTGGCCTTGATCCGCCATCGCCGCGGCCGCGATCTCGTTTTCGCTGAGATACTCACTCGGTTGCAACGCGAATACATCCAGGCCCCGCGCGATCTCCGTCGCGTAGATTCGACCTCCGTACCAATAGGTAGACCAATAGCCGCCCAGTATCATCTCCTCTTCATTAATCGGGCCGCGGTCGAAAAACGCGATTTCATACGGATTGGCCGAATCAGTGAAATCCACAACCGACAGCCCGCCCTGGTACCAAGCCTGGGCGAATACGTCACGGCCTGGTATCGGAATAATCGACCCGTTGTGTGCCACGCAGTTTTCCTGCTCAAGCTGCGGTGCAGGCAGCTTGTAGTAGCTGCGGTACTCGAGCTTGCCGTCAACGATGTCATAAATGGCATCAGCGCCCCAGTCCAGCGGGTCGTAAGTGCGGCAGCGCGGGCGACTGCCGCCGCCCCACTCATCCGTAAAAATCACCTTGGTCGCGTCGTTGTTGAACGTCGCGGAATGCCAATAAGCGAAACCTCTATCAACAACCTGGTCGATACGCTCGGGCTTGCGTGGGTTGGAGATATCAAAAATGATTCCGTTGCCTGAACAAGCGCCAGCTGCGATACCCGCTTCCGGGAACACCGTGATGTCATGGCATTGGTTCGTGACGAAAGTCTCCTGGGTGCCGTCGCCATGGTCGCCACCGCGCCACAAGCCCGCCAGCGCGCCTGTCTGCGGGTCAGCAAATACGGCGGGGCTGTCCACGATACGTGCCTTGGATGGATCATCGACCGGGATCTCAATCACATCGATTCGGAACAACGCGGTACGCGAATCGCCGGCGATGTCGCCGATACAGCCCGCGAGCTCCTCCTCATCGCGAACCGACGAGGTGCCTGAGTTGTACACAATAATCTTGCCATCCCTACCAGGTCCGGACACAACTGAATGCGTATGCGAGCCGCGACAGGTTTGTACGGCGCCTACCTGAACGGGCCGCGTAAGGTCACTGATATCGAAAATCCGCAGGCCTCTGAAGCGGTCCGCACTGACATCTTCGGACACACCTTGCAACCCACAATCCAGACGGCCGCGCGTCTGCTCAACCGACATGATCAATAAGTCGCCCACGATCGACACGTCACCTTGGCCGCCAGGACACACGATCGAACTCAGCAGTGTCGGCAGGCCATCATCGCTGAGCTTATAGATGTTGTAGCCGTGATAATTGCCGGCAATCAACGTGTCACCGGAAAACGCCATATCCGTGTTCGCGAAACTCAGCAGCGGCGCTCGAGCTTCGGATGACTCGGGCCGGATATAGGCTTCCTCTTGTTCGCTATCCGCGACCAGTGCTTCACCCTGCGCAAGCGCTTGCTCGTCGTCTTCGTCCGCTTGCAGCACGCTGGGCGGCAGACCGGCCGGATTCGCGGGATCAAAAAAGCCGGCAGGCTTTTCTAACGTCGCCAACAGCGCAAGGTGCCTAATGGCTTGTCCTGCATCGCGAAACCCCGCGCTCAGCCCGGCGCGCGGATCATCAGACAAGCCAACCAACAGGCCGTGCATCCGTTCGATCTCGGCAGTCTGATCATTGGTGATGTCCGACGTGAAATCGAACAGTACGGGATCATAGGCCGAACCTGGTTGCTCGAGCAGGTCCTCGACCATTTCGACGGCACCTTCATGATGCGCGATCATCAGCGTCAGGAACTGACGGTCGAACTCTGTACCGGTCGCAGCCGCAAGCGCAGCCATTTGCTCAGGGGTTGCCATGCCGGCCATCTTCGGCATGTTCATGTCGTCGCTAGCGTGATGCATGCGATGGTGAGCGTGCGGATCAGCGGGCTCCTCGCCCCGGTCCGCCAGCCAGTCCAGCATGAACTTCATCTCGTCGCTTTGCGAGGCAATGATGCGTGCCGCAATGTCGACGACGTCCTCCTGATTGGTGCGCTCCTCGACCAGCTCCGCCATCTCCAGTGCCTGCTGGTGGTGTGGAATCATGCCGCGCATGAATTCGACATCGGCTGGCGAGTAGGACGTGTCCGCAACATCGATTGCCTGTTCAGACGTGAGCTCACGCGATGCATCGCCGGGCGCGCCAGGCTGGATAATAGGGACTTCCTGCCCTGAACTCGTGTTCCAAACGCCAAGCAGTACAAGGCTGCACGCAACGCTCAAGAAACCGCGCATACCTGAGGCAAAAGATGAAGTCACGACCGACACTCCGAGTAGCATTTTTGGAAGCTCACGATAGTAGCATTGATGCTGCGCTGAACGCGCCATACGATCCGACACCAACGAGTCTCTTGCATCACAGGCAAGCGAAGACCATCAATAAAGCATCAAACTGCAAGCTGCAATCGACAACTTATGTTGCCATCCTGCTGGCCTCATGCATCAGGGCATCCGCCCGATCACAGCGATATTGGGCAGGATGGATCACCCTCGGGATTGATCTAGGCGCGCCTTCGGGTGTTGTTCATGCACCAACCACTACGGCTCTCGTGGCAGCTGACCGCTCCATCCGGGCAATTTTTCAGGATAGTCGGCATCCAATGTGACACCAGCAAACTGCTTGCGGGCCAGCGTCCGCCAAATCGACACATAGTCGGATACTGCACAATAGTAGGTGAACGCCATCAGTCGGTCTGCAAAGCGCCATCGACCGCCCTCGCGCCGATAGTCGTCACGGTAGCGGACACAGGTGATCATCGGCACACCATCAACCACGACCTCCGCATGGGAACTGACGCGACCCACGGCTCTGTCGGGGTCGGCATCATCGAGCGTCACAACATGGCCATGCGCCACATGCGTTGAAGGCCCAAGTGACGCCATGCGTTGGCGGAAATAGGACGCTATGGCGTCGCGACCCTGCACATCAAACACACCGTCCTCGGACCTGTAACGAGAGTCCTCGCAGAAACACTGGGCGATGCCATCAATGTCGTGATCATCAATCACGAAGCAATATTGCTGAACGAGCTGACGAATCGCCGCTTCATCGCTCAGTTTGCGGACCTGCTCAATCAGTTCATGATCATTATTCATCAGACCTGCCCTACTCCAGGCCCGCCTGCCGGGCAGCTTCCAAATGCTGATCGCGAATCGACTCGAAGCTGACAATCATTTCTTGCTCTGCTGGCGACAAAATACGGTTGGTACGCCAGACGATCTCAAGGCTGAGATTCAGCTCAAAGTCCGCCAGGCGAACCGGCCGCACCAAACCTTGCCGCTGCTCTTCAAGATAGAGCGTCTTGAGGCCCATAATGACGTAGTCGGTATTTTGCACGACTTCACTTAGTGCCTTGAGATTGGTGACCACGGCGACCGGGAAATTGTGTTCGAACTTTTCTGTCTCCGCCGAGTTGGTCAGCATGCTGCGAATCTGACGCTTGGCCAATACCGTGCGATAACTAATTAGTGGCCATTCGATGAGATCGCGATAGGTGGGACTGGTGATCTTCTGCAAGGGGTGACCGGCGCGCGTAAAGAACCTAAGCTCCTGTTTATAGAACGCACGGCTCGACGTATCCGGATCTTCGAATGCGGGGTTCTTGATACCAACGAAAAAGGTGATATCGCCGTCCAGAAGGCGGGGTCGCAGCGGCTCCCAATAGTCCAGCTCAAAGCCGGGAAACACGTTCGGATGGCGAGCCGTGAAATCAGCCAATGCGTCACCCAAGAACAAATCGCTGGCAGCCGGCTCAATACCAAACCGCACATCGCCGGTGCGCGTATCGCGCAGCTGCTCGATGTGTTCGGTCAGATTTGCCATCTCGTTGAGCACCAGCGCCGCGCGCCGTGCAACGAGATCGCCAAAGACAGTCGCCGTCACCGTTTGTCGGTCACGGTAGAACAGCGGCACGCCGAGACGTTTCTCGATGCGGGCAATAGCACCGCTAAGCGCGGGCTGACTAACCTGCGCAAAACCAGACGCCTTGCGAAAGTTCTTGTGTTCATGCAAGAGCATGACATAGCGCAGTTCTTTGGCAGAAAACATTGAAGCCCCGAGCGAACACGTTGCGGCGCATCTGCCGCAGCTATACGTTAACTGCTGGTATATCCGCCGTCCACGGGGAATGCCGTGCCAGTAATCCAGCTCGACTCGTCGGAGGCCAGGAAAAGCGCCATGCGTGCGACGTCCTCGACCGTACCGAGGCGTTTCATTGGATAACGCTCGGCGCTCGCCGCCAGTGCATCATCCAGCGACATTTGCGAGTCCATTGATATGCCGCCGCGTTGCTCATAGGTTGCTGTGACCAGCGGCGTATGAATTGTGCCCGGGCAGATCGCATTGACGCGGATATTGTGCGCGCCATATTCAATCGCCGCCTGACGGGTGAGCGCAACGACACCACCTTTGGCTGCGGCGTACGCGGCAACGCCACTGAAACCGACCATCGCAGTGATCGAAGACTGGTTAATGATGGACCCGCCGCCTTGCGCCAGCATGATTGGGATCACAGCCTTGTTAGCGAGCCAGACACCGGTCAGGTTAACTGACAACACACGGTCCCAGTCTTCCTTGGTCGTGGTGGTCGCGGTACCGGCATGCGGAATACCCGCATTGGCAAACAAGATATCGATCCGCTTGTGATGCTCAAGAGCCAGCCGCGCCATTGCGTCATTGTCAGCGGGGGATGCTGCGTCGTAACGCATCGCAATGGCGCGGCCGCCATCATCGTTGATCAGCGACACGGTGTCATGAGCGGCCTGTTCATCAATATCCGCGCAAAGCACACTCGCCCCCTCACTGGCAAAACAGTGCGCCGTGGCACGCCCAAGACCGGACGCTGCTCCAGTCACGATCGCGACCTTGCCAGAGAGACGGCCGACAGGGCCGCTCATATCCGCGGCCCGGCGACTCGTTGAGACACCGCGTAATCTGGCGCGGTCATGCACATCATGAGCGTTGCAACCTAGTAGGCGTAGCTTGCACGCAGGCCGAATGTCCGCGGCATACCGCCCCAGGTCAGGGTAGTCAGCGGGTTATCGAGACCAAACTCGAAGTAGTCTTCTTCAAACAGATTGCGTGCGAACAAGGAAACCTCCCATTTGCTATCCGCGCTGGTCCACGATGCGCTCGCATCAACCAGCCCATAGGAGTCCTGTTTGATGATCTCGGCGTTCAGCGCATCGTTATAGTACTCGTCAGACCACGAATACGATACGCGGAAGTCCAACTCGCCGTTGTCTGCCATGGGCACAAAGTAGGTTCCTGCCAGATACCAAGTCAGTTCAGGTACACGCTCGAACTTGAGCGCCTTGGCCGCTGCCGGATCAGTAACTGGGTCGAAACCGGGCACACCGTCAGCGTCAAATCCGTCAAACCTGTCATAGCCAGCATCAACGTAGCCTAGCGAGGCATCAATCGTCAGGTTGTCGACCGGTATAAACGATAGCTCAAGCTCAAGCCCGCTAATGGTAGCCTCCGCGCCGTTGATCAAACGCTGGATACGACCTTCCGGGTCAACTGAGATTGGCACCGGCTCCAATGCCAGTCGTTGAATGTCAGTGTAGTCGTTGTAAAACGCGGTTGCGTTGAAGCGCAATCGTCCGTCGTTAGTCAACAACTTATAACCAAATTCGAATGCCTGTACGCTCTCCGGCGAAGGCGAGCTATTCAGAAACGAGTCCACTGTCCGTGCACGCGCGTCGAACGTGCCACTGCGAAAACCCTCGGTCCAGCTACCGTAGACCATCGACTGGTCATCAATCTGGTATTTTGCGGCAATCTTGGGCGTAAAATCATTCCATGAACCATCGCGATTGAGAGTTGGCGTACAACTCGAGAAATCCAGCTCGCAGGTACCGAGGGGCCCGAAAGCGACTTCCTTCGACTCAGTTGTCCAGCGACCACCGACCGTTAAAGTCCAGTTATCCGTGAGAAAAAAATTCGCTTCGGAGAAAATGCTGGCCGTGTCTTGAGTGACATCGGCAACGATCGCGCTCTCATTGCCGAGAATATTGCGCCGCTCACCGACCACAAAATTCTGCTCGTAGTAGAACAGGCCGGCTACGAACTCATAGCTATCGCTGAAAGTCGATGCGTAACGAATCTCCTGGCTCACCTGATCCTGTTCTTCCTTGTTGTCGGGGAAATGGAACACAACGAAAGGACTGCCGTCGAAGTCCGTGCTCGAGTCAAACGTAAGATCGCGCCAAGAACTGATTGCAGTGAGCTCGCCATGGCCCATGTCCCAGTTCAGCTCACCGATCAGGTGTTTCGTCTCAAGGTCGGTGTAGCCGAAGAAGTCGTGATCGATCTCGTAAGGATCGCTTGGTGGGACGTAGCCAAACACGGATTCTGTGACTCGCGGCGTCGCTGCATTCGGAATACTCCGGCTATTGGCGGTACCACCCTGGTCTCGCATGTACTCAGCGATAAAGGTGATGTCCACCGTATCGCTCGGCGTAAACATGATCATTGGTCGAACAATTAGGTTATCGACGTCTGGCTTGGTGCCCGTTGAGGAATTGGGCAAGCCAGCAGGGTTGATCGCAAGATCCACGCTGCCGCCATTGTTGTCCTCCCAGAATCCATCGCGGCGGCGACTCATGACCGCGATCTTGGCAGCGACTTTGTCCTCCATGAGCGGACCTTCCACGCTAGCCGACAGATCCATCCGATTGAAGTTACCAATGACCGCCTCAGCATCAAAACCGAATTCGCCGCTGGGCCGTTTTGAGCGCACGACGATCGCACCGCCCGTGACGTTGCGACCGAGCAGCGTGCCTTGAGGGCCGCGAAGCACTTCGATGATCTCGCGATCAAACGTATCGACAGTCGCGCCGACCGGATAGCCCAGATACATGCCGTCCACAAACACACCGACGGCCGGATCGAGCGAGCGGGTTGTTCCGCTGACGCCAATCCCACGAATGAAGAAGTTTGGAGTTGCTGCAAAAGTGGCCGACGGATGCAACGTCGCATTAGGTACGAGGCGGCCAACGTCCACCAGATCAACCGAGAATGTATTGTCGATCAATGATTCATCGACCGCGGTCACGGCGCCGGACAGATCCTGCACAGAAACGCCCTCGGCGCGTTTTTGTGAAGTCACAACGATCTCTTCGATTTGGCCTTGTGCGCGCGCTGCATCCGGTACGAGAACAAGTCCCAGAAGCGCCGCAATAGTGCCTAATTTCAAGCCCTTAGTCATACTCACCCCCCGGTGTCTATGTGATGCCATGAGACATGGCACAACCTGATCATGCATGACTAGGGTATGACGAAGCAAGCAAAAAATTTCAATGTTTACAATGGGTTATTACGACCTCGGTCGCTGATAATAAAAACCTATCAGGCCTCATCAAAGCTTTCGATAGTCTCTCGGAAGGGCCGCATGCCGCTTACCAACAGCAAGACAGCAAGCGGCGCGATGATCGCGAACAACAAAGAAAGTGATTTGCCGACCGCGAGTGGATCTGCAAAAACGCGGTCGGTCAACAGCGCAACCACCGTTGGCCCAAGTGCCAGCCCAATGACGTTGCCCATCACCACAAACATGCCGGCAACCACGCCGCGCATTTCGTTGGGCGTCACGGTTTGCAATGCGGCCGTCACCAGCGACATGGGTACTGTCACGAAGAAACTCGCGCCCGCAATCAGGACAAGCGCAATGGTTGGATTGCTCTGCAGCGATGCCGGCACCGCACAGAGACCCGCCAACGTGACCGCGACCGCGGGAATGCGCAGTGGATAATCGGTATAGCCACGGGCAGACAGCCAGCGCGCCACGAAAGGACCACTCAGCACGCCCGCGGAACCGGCCAACAATGCGATCGTGCCATAGACACGGCCCGCCTGCGGGATACTCCAATCGTAGACGCGCACCAGAAATGTCGGCACCCAAGCCTGTAACCCGTAGAGCAATACGATCACAAACGGCATGCCGACCAGGAACGCAAAGTAGATGCGCCAGTGCTCGCGCATGTAGGCGATTACTACTGGCCACGGTGGCGCGGTTCGCTGCACTGTCTCACCGTCCGCCAAACGCCCTCGACGCTTTGGCTCCGGCACGGTTAGCAACAACAGGGAAAGCAGGATGCCCGGCAGACCAACGGCGATAAACGTAAATTGCCAGGGCGCAACCTCGCCCAACAAGGGCACTGCGATCGACTCCATATTGCTTGACCAGTCGATGACCTCAGCTCCGGCGATCAACGCGATGCCAGCCCCCAGGTAGGGGCCGATCAAGAACACGCTGACCGGGCCTGCGAGTTTCTCGCGTGGAAAGTAGTCGGCCAGAATCGACCATGCTGATGGCGTCACGGACGATTCGCCTGCGCCAACGCCCATCCGGGCAACAACCAGCTGCGAATAGCTGTTGGCCATGCCGCAGCCGACGGTCGCCAGACTCCAGACAACAACGCCACCTACCAGTACGGCAATTCTATTGACACGATCAACCAAACGACCGATCGGGATACTCATCAGCACGTAAGCACCAACAAACGCCAACCCTTGCAGGAAACTGATTTGCGTATCTGACAAGCCAAGATCCGCCCGGATCGGCTCCACCAGCAGATTGAGTACTTGCCGATCCACGAACGAGAATGTGTACGCTATCATCAGCATGATCGTGGCGTACCAACCCAGCACCGGTGATGGCCATGGCTGCTCTGTGGCGTTTGCGATTTTCATGTTGCCTCCGGTGGCAAGGCGATGGTCGCGTTGCCCTGAACGATGACGTCGTCGCCACGCTTGAGCCACACATCGCAAGTGATGGTATTACCGTCGATGCGAGTCACTGTACCGCCAGCATGCAAACGATCACGGGCGAAGACGTTGGCCATGAATCGTACGCTCGTGCGCGTGATGAGCGCGCCCTCACCGCCCGCTGCCATGAGCATATTGATGACATACGCCAGACTGTTCGGCCCCTGGTTGATCGGCCGGTTGCCCAGGCCAAGGCTCTGCACCGCCTGTGGATCAAAGTGAATCGGATTGGGGTCATCCAAAAGCAGCGCCATAACCTTCATTTTCTCAACGCTGACACTGGCGATCTCCAGAACCGGCAGCGCCTGTCCGACAGAAAAGCTCATGAACGCTGGCGCCTGAAAACGAATACGCTGCCGACACGCCCGACCGGCTCGCTGTCGCCCAGCCTGATCTCAAAATCCACTGTAACCAGATCCATCGTGGCCACCCGTGCACCGTGTTTTCGCTGCACATCGGCAATCTTGCCATGCACGGTATAGGCGGTATCGACATGCATTGAACGTTCCTGGGAGATCTCTGTTTCGCCGAGCATTGGACCGTCTGAAGCGCTCGCGCCAAACAACGCAAACAGCTCCTCCAAAGTCAGGCCCATGCCACGAATTGCGGCAAAATACAGAAACATCGGGTGCAGGGTCGTTACATCTGACTGTGCAGCATACATCGCATCGTTAGCCAGCCAGCTCTCATGCAGCGCTACCCGATAGCTACCCACTGGCAAGGTGTATCCGATCAAGTTTTCGTAGGACGCTGTCATTCAAAAACACTCCGACAAAGGTGTGGGCCACCTGAGTTTTTGATCAGAAATTGCATTGGCTTTCGGGCTGCATCATGGTCGCTTTGTCGGATTAAAACAAGAACGCTCAAACGCCAATTCCTGCGATCCGCACCGCCTGAATTTGTCGCGGCGAATAGTTTCTGCCTATACTCGCGGCTCGCAAATCTGTGCGCTCAATGCAGAGGATGACGTTTTCCAATGATGAGTGACGAGTCCCGAGAAGCAGAAATAATCATCGATGATATCGATCTATTTAGCGATGAATATCAGATAAAACCGTTCCCAACGTATCGCGCTCTGAGGCGTGAATGCCCGGTATTCCACGAGCCGACGTATGGCAACTTCGTCTTGAGCCGGCATACGGATGTGCAGCGATTGCGAGATGTGGAATGGCTGAGCGCTGCACATGGCGTAGACCCTGCAGGCCGCTTTCCACCCGGTACCTACCCGGATGTTGAACGAACCGATCCGCCGCGACATCGTCGATTGCGCACGTTGCTCAATCACTCGCTCTCACCCAAAGCCGTACGCGAGTGGGAGCCCGATGTTCGAAGAATTTTCGAAGAGCATTTCGACGCGGTGACCGCCGATGACTTTGATGTCGTGGATGCGATTTGCTACCCCGCTCCTGCCGCCGTGATGTGCGAGATTATGGGCTTCCCGGAATCACGCAGGGATGACTACCGGCGCTGGTCAAATGCCCTTATGAGTCGCCTGGGACGCGACATTGCCCGTGACCAGCGCGACGCGTTGGTGGAGATGTCGCGGTTTATTCGGCGCGAAGCCAAACAGCGCTTCGATTCGCCAAGCGATGATCTACTAAGCACATTGGTCCATACCGAATTGGAAGGGCAAAGACTCGATGAAAACGAAGTAGTTGCGCATGGCGTGTTTCTTTTAGCTGCAGGTCATGAGACCACCACAAACCTGCTGGGCAGTATGGTCATGATGCTGATCAAGGAGCCGGGGTTGTTCAAGACCGTTGCCGAGAACCGCAAACTTATACCCGCATTAATCGAGGAAACACTTCGACTCGAAGCACCGATACAAGCGATTTGTCGCACGACGAAAACGGAAAAAACCCTGCACGACGTAAGCATCCCGGAAGACGCGCGCGTTATGTTCGCGCTGGGATCGGCCGGCCGTGATCCGGAGGTATTCGACGATCCGGATTCGCTACAGTTGGATCGCGACGGCATGCGTCGCCATATGGCGTTCGGCTACGGCGATCACATCTGTCTTGGCTCGCGCCTGGCAAGGCTCGAGGCGAGCATTTTTCTTGAGCTTCTGTTTGACCGCTACACCAGCCTCTCGTTAGCGGCCGATCCGACACCATGGCAAAGCTCTGTCGCGCGAGGCTTTCACAAACTACCCGTCCATGCGCATGCGAAGGAGCATCCATGCACAGACAGCACAGCATAAGTTCAGACACCAATACGCTTTCCGGCTTGCTGCTCGATAGCGCACGCCGTCGGCCCGATCGCGAAAGTGTCGTCGTTGACGATGTCAGGCTGTCCAACGATCAGCGGTTGAGTCGCGCTTTGGCCGTGGGCGCCAAGCTGGAATCTCTTGGCCTGAAGCGCGGGGATCACATTGGGATCTTTATGCCCAACTGCGCTGAGTACCTGGATATCTTTTTCGGTGCCATGTTGACAGGCTTGATCCCCGTCACGATCAACTCGCGGTACAAATCGCATGAGCTGGCGTTTGTCATTGATAACAGCGATGTGAAGTGCCTTTTTACCACCGGCCGCATCAACGAGAATGTCGATTTCTTCAAGACCTGCCTCGAAGCACTTGAGGATCTCGAAACCCGCGCAGACGGTGCTGTTAACACACCAACAGCACCGGATCTCGGTCATATGTGCGTCCTTGGGTGTACCGACGAGCGCTTCGTCGATTACGCAGACTTTATTGATTCGTCTGCACACGCGGAGCCGCTAGCGCGTGAGCCGCACGATGTTGCCTTCATGATGTACACATCGGGTACCACGGCCAACCCGAAAGGCTGCCTTATCAGCCATCGCGCGATCGTGACTAACGCTATCGGTATGGCCAATCGCTGGCGCATGAACAGCGATGACAGATTCTGGGACCCGCTGCCGTTCTTCCACATGTCGACGATTCTGCCACTCGCGGCTTGCATGGTGTCGGATACGGTGTTCTACGCCACAGCGCACTTCAGGACTCATGCGTCGTTGGCGGTGCTGGAGCAAGAGCGCATCACGATTGCTTTCCCAGCATTCCCGACACTGATGAATGAGATCATCGGCCATGCAGATTTTTGCGCGGCTAAGTTACCGGCACTGCGGATCATCAACAACGTAGCACCCATTGATACACTCAAGCGATTCCAGCATGCGCTTCCACAAACTCGCCAAGTCTCGGCATACGGACTAACCGAGGCGGGCGGCGTCGTGTCTTACGGCTCGCCGGATGACACGCTGGAACAGCGCACCGAGACGTGCGGCCGACCGTTTCCGGGCATCGAAGTACGCGCATTCAACACGAACAACGACAGTGTCTGCGCGCCCGGCGAGATCGGCGAGCTGCAGATTCGCGGTGACTGCCTCTTCGATGGCTACTACAAGGCGGAGGACGCCACAGACGCAGCAATGATGGACGGTTGGTTGCGTACCGGCGACGTTGGCGTTGTTTCAACGGATGGCTATGTAAGCTATCGCGGCCGGTCAAAAGATATGCTGAAAGTCGGCGGTGAGAACGTCGCCGCACTAGAAATCGAGTCCTACATCAACACCCATCCGCAAGTCGTTCTGTCGCAGGTGGTCGGCGTGCCTGACGAGCGCTATGTTGAGGTGCCGGCCGCGTTTATTCAGTCCGCGCAGGATGCAACGATCACAGCCGCAGACGTCGTTGACTTTTGTCGTGGCAAGATTGCCCGCTATAAGGTCCCCCGCTATGTTGTTTTTGTTAACGAGTGGCCGATGTCGGCAACCAAAGTGCAGAAATTCAAACTCAAAGATCTGCCCCTCGGCGCGCGGTTCGAGATTTAGTTCTCAGACTGGCGACGATTCATTGCATCGATAGGAGATCTTCTTGCGCTTGCTCGGCGCTACGTTTGCGGCTTCAACATTTGCGTCAGTTCCGAACACTAATGAACATCGAAATAGGCGCATGACTGCCAATCACTCAACGCGTCACCGCACCTATCGAGCGGCGGACGAATCGGATGGGCAACTCTTGACCATCCATGATCATCTGAGCGATGCAACTGATCAACGCAACACAAGGTTAGCCTTGGCCCTGCAACGCGGCTGCTGTGTATCGCAGAATTGTGGGCATGGTCTGCTGCGACCATTGTGTATAGACTGACGGGCATGTTCGCGACCCTGATTAAGCGCCTGCAACAGCAGTCCGCCGGCTACCTGCATGACCTGTATTGGTTCATCGCACTGCTCAGCGTACTTCCCGCGATCCGTGCCAACCTGCTGTTTGCGTTTTTGCAGCCAGTCACCAGCACCGTTGTCGAACCTGCTGACGAGACGGCGTCAAACCTCATCGCCGCGTTGCAAAGTCCGTTCGGACACTGGGTGTTTGCGCTCGCCGCTGTTGGATTGTTGTTGGCGCTGGCCTCGAAGCAGTATTGGCGACTACTTGCACCCTTGTGCTACTTGTTACTGGGAATATCTGGCATCAGCGTTGCTGACGCACTGTTGGGGAATCGCTTCCCGCTGCTCAATTCGCTGTATCTCGCATCGGCATTCCTGCTGTTCTGCTACTTTGTAATCGCCGGCTCGGTGCGCACGATCAGCTTCGCAGCGTTTGTCGCCATGCTGGTAGTGTTGCTGCAACTCGATGAACTGCTCGACTGGCCACCGGTCATCGTATTTGTGGTTAGCGCATGCGTTGCTAGCCTGGTGGTAGAAACGATTCGCCAGAACTGGCCACTGGCGCGACAGCTTGGCCGAAGCAACTTACTGGGCCTCACCGCTCGCACACTTAAGCTGTGGTGGCCAATGCTGATTCTTATCTATGCCGGCGTGCAACTGAGTGACGCCATCACCGATGGTGTCGAGCAATCCATCTACGCGAGTGGCGCTGTAAACCCTTATTGCTACGTGGACGCAGTCGGGGAGGATGCTGTGCTTGCGTGTCCTGATGCGACCTTGTTACTGCCACAAGCCAAAATCTACAGCGAAATGGTCGATGAGCTGAACGCGCGGTGCACATACTGGCCCGGATTCCACCCCGAAGTATCGAGTACACCACGACCAGCGTTGTTTGATTGCCCGACAGCAGAGCCGATGCCCGAAGCATGGCCGCTGACCCAACTGTCGTTCTTCGATAGTGCGGATCGCAGCGTCGAGCGCGACTATGATCTGCATGAGTGGCGCCTGGCACGTCGCATCCGTTCGCTGCGCAGGCAGGCTTTTTCGAGCGCGGCCAGGGCCGAGCAGCAAGCGCGGGAGCTCTACAAGGTCGTGCCCGAAGACACTGGCATGAAAACCTCCTCCTGCGGTCTGCTTAAGGTCAGTTGCCATGCAGCGAACATCGTCATAAATGAGCTCAACGATGCGTATGGCGTTAAACGCGAAGAGATGGAGGGCGAGTTCGTTGAATACGTTCGCACCAATGCTGACTCTAGTGCCGCAGGCTTTCAGGGCTTCGCAAGCCAGATGCAAGAGAGGATTCAGAGCCGACTTGATGCGTTCGAGCGCGAAACCCGAACGGGTATCAAGAAGGTGCGTACTGCGGTAATCGCCATTAGCCAGATCTTGCTGCTGTGGCTGATCGTCGTCGGCATCAAGAGTTTCCTGTTTGTATTTGCGCGCGTCATCTTTGACCAGTCCACCGATATTGAGGTAGATCTGTTAGAACACGATGGTCAGACCAAACAAGGTCGCGTCAGGCAGTTGCAGGAAGTCGATATTCCGGCTGACTACCCACACACGCTCTACTACAAGGCTAACTATCAGCCGTTGGGACCTGCACCTAGGTTCAGCATCCCCCAATGGTATGCATCCATTTTGTCACGACTACGGTTTGGCGCATGGAATATGAGCCAGGTGCGCATGCCGTTGGCCGACCAGAATCGCGTGACGTTCAATTCGATCGAAGGCGAGCACCTCGTTGACTGGACGCTAGAAGAGGGCGAGGAAGTCGTATTCAGCTATCGGCACTTCGTTGCGATGAATGAGAACATTGAGCTGCGCACAGTGATCAGCCTGCGCGTTGCGACGCTACTGCTCGGCCGTATCGTTTTTCATACAGCGCGTTGCAAGAAGGGCCAGGGTCGTCTGATCCTGCGCACGCGTGGCAAGCCGGCAACGGCGGAGCAAGTGCGCCAAAGTATCCCCGTTGCGCGTCTGGTGGCGTGGAATCGTTATGCGAAGTTTTCTGTCGACAGTCATCTAACCACGGCCGACATCTTCCTGAACGGCTTTAACCTACGCCGCACGATGGGCGAGGACGACAACCAGCCGCAGGGCATCCTGATCGTTGAAGCCGACGCCCGCGATGGCGGCATTCTGGTCGGCACGCTCCGATTCGCTAAGACCTTCCTGTTGCCGGTTTAGACCCTGCCCAATGCGCGATACCACCTGGGTTTTCGGCTATGCCTCGCTAATCTGGAAACAGGACTTCCCGTTCATAGAGGCCCGGGACGGTTTCATAGACGGTTGGACGCGCCGGCTCTGGCAAGGCTCCCACGATCATCGCGGCACGCCCGACGACCCTGGCCGAGTCGCGACCATCATCGAGTCGCCCGATGAGCGATGCTACGGGCGTGCGTTCCTTATCGAGCAATCGGTGTTCGAGCACCTCGACCATCGCGAAAACAATGGCTATGAGCGATTCAACGTACCGATTCAGTTCGCGACTGGCTCGTCACCAGGAGTCACCTACCTTGGCGGAACCAACAACCATGCCTTCCTGGGACCTGCCGCCATGGACGATATGGTGGCACAGATTCTTCGATGCGAAGGTGAGAGCGGGCGCAATACTGACTATGTATTGGAACTCGCGCATGCGCTGCGGCAAATGGGCGTCACCGATACACATATTGAAGCCGTGAGCAAAGCAATCCAGCGAGCCGAATAACCGTACCTCGCACGCTTGATCCCGCACTGGGACACTGCAACTATTAAGCCGTGTACAGACACCCATCGGCACGGGATTGAACTCTAACCATTATGCATTGCTGGCTGACCTGATTCTCGTCGTGCACTTTGCCTTCGTGCTGTTTGTCGTGGTCGGCTTTGCACTCATACTGTGCGGTATGGCTGCCAGTTGGCGCTGGGTGGAGAATCGCACGTTTCGCCTGATACACCTTGCGGCGATCGGCATTGTAGTCTTGCAAGCGTGGCTCGGCCAACTATGCCCGCTGACCATCTGGGAAAGTCAGCTGCGACGTCTTGCGGGCGAGCAAGGCTACAGTGGCTCGTTCATTGAGCATTGGCTACACAAAGTCATGTTCTTTGAGGCAGAGCAATGGGTGTTTATGCTGATCTACACGGTGTTCGGGTTGCTTGTCGCGCTAACATGGTGGCTAGGCCGCAAACGGGCCCAGCAGTGAGCATGATCCGCACGTTACGCTTACGTGGCGTGGCGCGCGTCCGCCTCGCCGGCGAACCTTACCAACAACACAGGCAACAGCGTTAGATTGGCCAACAAAGCAATGATCATCGCGATACCAGTCAGCAACCCGAAATAGATCGTAGGGTTGAATTGCGACAGCGCAAGTATCGAGAAGCCGAGCATGATCGTGACACTCGTGTAGTACATCGCGCGCCCGATCGATCGATGGCAACGATGCACAGCCGCCCAGTGCGAGCCGTCTTGCGCCAACTCGCGTCTGAAACGATGCACATAGTGGATGGTGTCATCTACCGCAATACCTACCGTAATCGCAGCAATAGTAATCGTCATCAGATCGAGCGGGATGCGTAGCCAGCCAATAAGGCCAAGCACGAGTGTCGCCGAAATGATGTTAGGCACAATCGCAATAGCCGCTATTCGCAAAGATCTGAACAGTGCGAAGAAGGTCAGCAGGATCGCCAGAAACACAGCGCCCAGTGTCAGCATCTGGGACCTGAACAGGCTCTGCAACATATTGTTGTAGAGCACCAGCATACCGCTGAGATTGACTTGCTCCGGCGCCAGCCCGAACTCTGTGGTGAGACCTTCACCAATGCGCTCGATCAGTGCATTGCGTCGAAGCGATGGGTCAGACTCGAAGACGCGCAGGCTAATACGAATCTGATCACCGTCAGGCGACAAGTATGGTGTTATCAGCGCTTCGCGCACGTCGTCCGGCAGGCGCTGGTACACCAGCGACAGCATCAGGTTGTCGCTGAGCACAGATTCATCGAGTGCAGCCAACAAGCGCCCGGCCGTGGCAACGGAAATCACTTTGCCGGTTTCGGGCATCGCATCGAGATAGTCGTGAATACGCGTGATCTCGGTGAGACGCGGATTGTTGAACCAGTAGCTTGTCGCAGTAATGCCGCCAGATTGCTCGTCATCTGCAAAAATATCTTCAAACTCATCGTCAAATTCGTCGTCGACGGGGTCCGTCGTTCGCACCTTTTGTACTGGCGCATCCTGCGAGCCGCCTAGCGGGGCATCGATAATGATATCCAACGGTGTCGTGCCCCCAAGTTGTCGATCAATGACCGCCATGCCCTGGTAGATCTCAGTGGATTGCTTGTAGTAATCAATGAACCGGTTCTCAACGGTCAGGCGCGTGATGCCAGCAATGCCAGCACCCGTCAGCGCCACCGTAATCACCAGCGTTGCCACAATGCGACCATCGATAAGACGGGCGAAGAAACCTGTAATTGCTGCAGTGATATCTCGCTGACGACGGGGCTCGCCAGGCTCGAACAACATTAACCCGGCAGGAAAAAGCACAAACGAGAATACGAAGCCGATGGCAAGACCAATCACCATCATCCAACCGAAGTCGATGACCGGCTGAATGCCACTAACCAGTAGCGAACCGAACGCGATCATTGTCGTGACCGCGGTGTAAAAACAAGGCACAACCATATGACCAACCGCCTCTCGGACAAGCTCGAATTGGCCTGCGTGTGGTCGTTTCACATGCGTTTCTCGATAACGCACGATGATGTGCAGCGTTAGCGCAAGGCAAAGAATGAGTAGCAGCGACACAAAGTTGGACGACACCACAGTCAGCCGCCAATCGAACAATCCGAGAATACCCAGCATGACAATACAGGTCGCCGCACAATTGGCTAGCGACAAGATAGCCCAGCGCGGTTTGCGAAACGCAATGGTCAGGATGATGATGAGAAACACAATAACCGCCGAGCCGAAGGTCACGAGGTCATGCTGAATGAAATCGATGGAGTCAGCGACAATCATGGGCACACCGCCAAGATGCACGGTCGCGATGTCTTCGTACTGCGCCAGCACGTGCCTTACTGCGGCGATTGTCTGCTGCTCACGAGCGACCAGATTCCGGCTGACTGCATCGAATTGCACTGAAACCTGATCCAGCTCGCGAGCTTGAGCACTCGTCAGCGCGCCGGTGTAATCGAGCTCGCGCAGCTGATCGCGACGATCACGCAGCGAGAGGTAGGTCGCGTCTCGATCAAGGTCGACGCGCAGCGCCGTGACATTCGCGTCCTTGCTGATGAGCAGATCGCGATACATTGCACTGGCCAGCAACTCATCACGGGCAAGCGCTCGATCAGTGTTGGGGTCATTCAGGTATCGCACACCGTCCGCGAAGTTCCGCAGCTCGACCGGCGGGCTCTGGATAAGCGGCACATCCAGGATGCTGACAACGGAGCGGATATTGTCCAGCGCCGCCAGTGCATCGCGCAACGCGCGCAGCCGATCTAGCGCCGCGTCACCGAACAACGGCACATTCGGCGCAAAGGTAACGATGAGATAGTCGTCCGAACCATATCGCGCGGTCACGAAGCGGTAGTATCGCAAGGACTGATCGTGGGCCAGCGTTAGCGAATCGGCACTGGCATCCAACCGGAACTTCTGCGCCTGCCAGCCAAAGATAGCGACCAGTATCGCGCAACACACCAGCACGACAACTGGATGTCGCAAGATGAGTCGCTCATGTAATCGGCTAAAGCGGTCGATGACTGCCACGCGTAGTACCCGAAAAAACGCTGGACGACGCAAGTGTAGCGTGCACATTTGTCGCGGTCATTGCGATAAGCCGCAGCGTCTGCGAGGGACCAGCCAATCCCGCCAGCGCCACAGCGAGCGCGTCGAGCGCGCTAGGGTGTCGGTACCAACTGAGCATTGGCTGCAATCCATGCTTCGAGCCGACTGCGATCATGCAATTGCAGCTCGCCATAGCCGCGGGTTAGCCAACCCGCTTCGGTCAAGCGACGCAACGCGCCGCTGAGCGCCACACGCGATACACCAAGCGCGTTTGCGAGATTCTGTTGGGTAACCCGTAGCTTGTCCGCATCGTCGAGATCGGCGGGCCACGCCAACAGCGTTTTGGCAAGACGTACTGGCAACGGCAGCCGCCGCTCGTCATCCAGTAGTTCAACGACCTGGTGCAGACGGCTGGCCAAGTGACTGATCACGTGGCGCGCTAACGCGGGCGAATCGTCCAGCAAGACATCAAACTTCTCGCGATCAACCACGTCGATGCGCGTATCGCCACTGGCCACGAAATCGAATTGTCTTGGCATATCCGAGAACAGCGTAAACTCGCCAAACGTGTCGCCGGCATGCAACAGGCCGAGCGCCAACTCCCGCCCATCCATGCCGACATTGGACACAACCACAGCGCCCTCGCGAATCACCGACAAGCTCGACGTTGTGTCGCCGCGCCGATGAATCGTCTCACCATCCATATGACGTTGCGGCGTCGCCGCTGCAAGCAACACATGTTGCAATGCGGCCGGTAACATCTTGAAAAACCCCAGTTGTGGCGCGCTGAGTATGCGAGACATAATCGATGCCCGATATGCCCAAATGTAAAGAAATTAACATTCTTGGCACGCCGCTGCTGTTAAGTTTTGAGTATCCAAGAGGCCGACATCGCTATGGACACTGAATACCTGCTAATCCTTCTGATTTTTCTTGGCTTCGCGCTGGCCGAGTTCGTTACCACCGGGTTTTTCCGCAAGCCCGGGCAGAGAACCAAGGATGCTGTCGTTGAGGCTGTGAGTTCCCTGGTTCTGATCGGGCTGACGCAGCCACTGATCCTGTTTACCGCAGCAATGCTAACAGCAGCGCTTTTCCCCGGCGCACGCCATGCGCTGGCCGACTGGCCAATTCTGGCTCAATTCGCACTGTTGCTGGTGCTTGATGACATGACCCAGTATTGGTGGCACCGCTTGTCGCACAGCGTCAAATGGCTCTACGAGTTGCACCGCCCGCACCATGATGCCGAGTACATGAGCATTCGTATTGTCTATCGGAATAACGTGTTCTATTACCTTCTGATGCCAGGCCTATGGCTGTCGGGTGCGCTCATTTACTTGGGCCTTGGCCCGGTCTATGCGGTCTATATCGTGATCAAGTTGCTCGTGATCTGCGGTGCGCATTCTGATGTGCGCTGGGACGCGCCACTGTATCGCAAGCCCTGGTTATCGCCCATCATGTGGCTAGTGGAACGCACGATCTCCACGCCAGCCACGCATGCGGCGCATCATGGCAAACACGTGGATGACGGTGTCACGCACTACAAGGGCAACTACGGCAACTTGCTGTTCTTTTGGGATATTCTGTTTGGCACCGCCAAGATAACGCGGCGCTACCCGGAGCAGACCGGCGTCGAGAACCTGAAGCCAGTCAGCGCCGCGCACCAGTTATTCTGGCCATTGGTCCGCGACCGAGCTGTTTCAGAGCAAGCGACAACGGTGCACGAGACGACCTGATCGGCCCAGGGTAGGTCACTGCAAGACCGGCGCACCTTGGCAACCCTTGCGAACCACGGGACCGGACTTACCTAGGCTGAGGCTTTGGCAAAGCAACAAGCGCGGGCCCAAAAAGACGTGAATTCACAGCGTCCCGGCAAGGGGCACGCTACAATCGCGCCATGAGACGCGCCACATCACTCTTCGATTTCGACAAGTACTGGGCAGAGTGCTATGGCACGGCACCGTTCCTGCCGATGTCGCGCGCCGAAATGGACACCCTTGGGTGGGACTCCTGCGACATTGTTATCGTCACTGGCGATGCCTACGTGGACCATCCATCGTTCGGCATGGCGATCATTGGACGGCTGCTCGAATCACAGGGTTTTCGCGTTGGCATTATCGCGCAGCCCGACTGGCGCTCAACGGTCGATTTCGAGGCGCTGGGCAAACCCAACCTGTTCTATGGCGTCGCGGCCGGCAATATGGACTCCATGATCAACCGTTACACGGCCGATCGCAAAGTACGCAATGACGATGCCTACACGCCCGGCGGTGTCGGCGGCAAACGCCCTGATCGCTGCTCACTGGTGTACTCGCAGCGCTGCAAGGAAGCGTTCGGCGACGTACCCGTAATCCTTGGCGGTATCGAAGCCTCGTTGCGGCGCATCGCGCACTATGACTACTGGCAGGACAAAGTGCGCCGCTCGATCTTGCTCGATGCGCAGGCGGACATTTTGCTGTATGGCAATGCCGAACGAGCTATTGTTGAGCTCGCGCATCGGTTGTCCCGCGGCGAGACTGTCGGCGAGCTAACTGATATTCGTGGCACCGCGTTCCTGCGCGAGGACACACCGGACGGCTGGTGGGAAATCGACTCGACACGCGTCGATCGCCCGGGTCGTATCGACACGATCGTCAGTCCCTACGTGAATACGCAAGACACCGAGGCTTGCGCCAGCAAACAGGCGGAAGGCGAACCGCCGATGCCCGGCAATGTGTTGCGATTCGTCCCGGACGCGAAGAAAAATCGCAGCCGCTCGGTCATCCGACTTCCTTCGTTCGAAAAAGTACGCAACGACAAAGTGCTATATGCCCATGCGAACCGCGTGCTGCACCTGGAAACTAACCCAGGCAACGCGCGCGCACTCGTGCAAGCCCATGCTGGCCAGGACCTGTGGCTTAATCGACCCGCAGAGCCGCTGACAACCGAAGAAATGGACTTCGTGTTCGGCCTGCCCTATGCCCGCGTGCCGCACCCGACCTATGGCGATGCCAACATTCCCGCCTACGAGATGATTCGTTTCTCGGTCAATATCATGCGCGGCTGCTTTGGTGGCTGTACCTTCTGTTCGATCACGGAACACGAGGGCCGTATCATTCAAAGCCGCTCCGAAGCGTCGATTCTCGAAGAAGTCGAAAAAATCCGTGATACCGTGCCCGGTTTTACAGGCGTCATCTCCGACCTTGGTGGCCCCACGGCCAACATGTATCGACTCGCATGCAAGAGCAAAGAGATTGAGTCTGCGTGTCGACTTCCAAGCTGCGTTTACCCCGATGTCTGCAAGAACCTCAACACCGACCACTCATCGCTTACCCAGCTGTATCGCAAGACGCGCGAGTTGCCTGGGATCAAGAAAGTGTTGATCGCCTCGGGCCTGCGTTATGACCTGGCCGTTAAGGACCCCGAGTATGTGAAAGAGCTAGTCACTCACCATGTTGGCGGCTATTTGAAAATTGCACCGGAGCACACCGAACGTGGCCCGCTGGACAAAATGATGAAGCCAGGCATCGGCACCTACGATCGGTTCAAAGAGCTGTTCGAGAAGTACACTAAGGAGGCGGGCAAGGAGCAATACCTGATCCCGTACTTCATCGCGGCGCATCCAGGCACATCCGATATGGACATGGTCAACCTGGCACTTTGGCTGAAGCGCTATAATTTCCGCGCCGACCAGGTGCAGGCGTTTTATCCGTCACCAATGGCAACCGCGACAGCAATGTATCACTCGTCCAAGAACCCGCTGCGCAAAGTGAACTACAAGAGCGAAGACGTCGAGATCATCAAGAACAAGGTGACTCGTCGTCTGCACAAGGCCCTGCTGCGTTATCACGACCCAGACAACTGGCCGATGATTCGCGACGCGTTGAAATCGATGAAACTGGCCCACCTGATCGGCTCCGGGCCGGAGAAACTCGTGCCCGCCGAGCAACCTAAGGGCTATTCGCCAAAAGATTCACCGCGCCGCAAGAATACGAAGCAGGCGCACGCCAAGCGCGTCGGTCGTGGCAAGATATTGACTCAGCATACCGGGCTGCCGCCGCGCGCCAAACGCTAGCGCTTTCGATTAACCCGTGTGCGCTACGGCACAGGTCCCACCCTGTGCCTCGGCCGGTCAATAGGCCGCCGTTCGCGCGGAACAGGGGTTTTCTCGTCCTGCAGCGATATCGAAACAAATAATGCCGCCTGTATCGGGGCTTCTCTTGGACTTGGCGTTCCGCCACGAGGTTAGTCTTCCGCAAAAAACGCATCGGCTGACGTGAAGAATTGTTGTGGTACCTCAAAATGCGGTAGCGCCCCGCTGTCGAAGGCCTGCACGTGCCAGTTTCGCTTGGCTCTTGCCCAGTCAGCACCACTGAAGTCCTTGAAATCCCCGCGCGTGCCGTGCGGTAACCAAACCGGCAGACGAAGCTGCTCGTAAACATCGCGGATATCCTTACTGAACAGGCGCCCGGACAAAAACGCATAGGGTGCGTTTTCGGCACCAGGTTGATGAGTCGTCAGATCGTCGTAAGCTGCCAGTGCGGCGTCGTATTGTTTCGATCCCCAGGTCCGTTTCAGAAAATAGCGAATGACACTAGGTTTGACCAACTGCCGATACAGACCCTGACGCCAGAGTGGCAGGGTGAGCACCTTGTAAAGCCAACGCATCTCCCGTGTCTCGCCAGGCGGAGCACGCAGCGATTCTGAACCCGCTCGAAACCCGGTAGGCGTCACGAACGCTATGCGCGAGAACTGCGCGGGTGTCTGCGTTGCGGCCCTGGCGAGAAACTCCGATGTCAGCGATAAGGCCAGCGCCGCGATGGGCTGGCCAGCCGCAATCTGATCCTGCATGTCATGGATAGCATCGGTGTAAAGCCTGACCGAATAGTCACGGTTAGACCGATCGGAAAACCCGAAGCCCGGTAGATCCGGTGCATAAACACGATGCGAGCGTCGATAGTGCTCAAAGACAGGCTTGATCTCAAACGCGGAACCGGCCGCATTGATACTGTGCAGCAGCAATAACGGTGGCCCCTCTCCGGCGACATAGTAGCTCTGCTGACCCGCCTTACCAGCGAATGATATGCGTTCCGCATTCAGCGCCAGTGGCAATGCAGAATCGTCACGGTTATTCACGCGTTAATTTCGCCCATGGTCAAAGCAACAGAGTAGCGCATCACTGCCCCGCCCGCTGGCGTACACGCACCGGAACAACTTGTGCTTGCGCATGGCGCTATCGGTCGCGAGGCTGTAACTTACCCCCACGATGTCAGTCTCACCACCGCAACCGCCAGCGAACAGTCAACGCCCGACGATCGCGCTGATATTCCTTGCCGCAACCGCGTTCATCAGCTCTATGGGCATGGGCCTGATCGCGCCCGTTATGCCAGCATTGTTAGTTGAGTTGACCGGCGGCGACCTCGCAGATGCATCGTTTTGGGGTGGCATTGCGTTAGTCAGCTACGCCGTCATGCAGTTCGTATTCTCACCGATCGTAGGTGGGCTATCGGATCGCTATGGCAGACGGCCGATTCTACTGATGTCATTGACGGCTTATGCAGCAGACATGTTATTGCTCGCGTTAGTGCAAACGCTACCGTGGTTCCTCGTGATACGCGCGTTCGCTGGCATTTTTGCATCCACCTTTTCGACATCCAGCGCCTATATTGCCGACATCACACCGCCGGAGCTTCGGGCCAAGCGGTTTGCGATCATTGGCGCTGCATTTGGTGCCGGTTTTATTCTCGGGCCCGCCATCGGCGGAATTCTCGGCGATTTCGATGTGCGCTATCCATTTTTTGCCGGTGCGATCGTTGCCATGGCCAATGCGGCTTTTGGTGCACTGTTCGTTCAGGAGTCGCTGACCAAGGAACGCAGACGGGCGTTCTCCTGGGCCCGCGCAAATACGTTCGGTACTTTGATCCGGCTGTTTCGCACACCCGGCCTGGGTGTGCTTTTGCCCGTGTTCTTTCTGGCGACGTTGTCATCATGGGTCTATCCCACTGTCTGGTCGTATGTTGCCAAAGAGAAATTCCTTTGGAGTGAAGGCCAAATCGGCTACTCCATTGCCTACTACGGCGTTATTGCATTCATTGCCCAAGCCGTGGTCGTCCAGGTCGTCATGCCGCGCATGAAAATGCGCACCGTCATCTGGCTGGCATTGCTCGTCGAGATGATCGCGCTCGTTGGTATCGGCCTGGCCAGCGCCGGCTGGTTTGTCTACCTGATGGTGACCACGGCGCTCATCTCAACCATGCAGGACCCCGCCATTCGCCAGGCATTATCCGCGCGTATACCGGAAGATGCCCAAGGTGAGTTGCAAGGTGGGCTGTCGGCACTGACCAGCGTTGCAATGATCGTTTCACCACTGATCTATAACGGCATGTTCACGCTGACGGCAGGCGAGGACGCAATATACTACCTGCCGGGATCACCGTTTATCGTGGCTGCCGCGATGTCAGGGCTGGCGATGGTGCTGTATGCGTTTCGAACACCGCGAACACCAGATGCTCAATAAGACCCACGTGAGCGCAGTCTCATGCCAGGCCCCCATGCAGGCAATGAGACACCATACTTATTGGTAAGACCAAAAATCTCTCTTGGTAAGTAAGATTGAAAGACAAGTTGCTCCCATCCCTGTACCATGCTGAGCGTGACCCGGCCACCTCAACGCCAGCCGATACCGGTATTGTCGTGGGTAGCAGGTGCCGGGCAACCAATGATAAACGGGGGCCTCGCAAGACCATGACCAGATTCGCAAAGACACTGTGCGCTGCGTTTTTCGCATCGTTGTTACTCATTCAAGATGCGTCGGCGGGCAGGATACTGGTTGACTCGCAGGCCGCCTACGCTGTTGCGGTCAGCCGGGCCAAGCCCGGCGACACCATCGTCCTGGCAAACGGCCGCTGGGAGGATTTCGAGATCTTGTTGACCGGCCAAGGTAAGCCGAATGATCCGATCACACTCACTGCCGAGACGAAAGGCAAAGTCCTCATCACGGGTCGCTCGAACCTGCGCATTGCTGG
The DNA here is from genome assembly GCA_039033695.1 of Pseudomonadota bacterium. Taxonomy (GTDB): domain Bacteria; phylum Pseudomonadota; class Gammaproteobacteria; order Steroidobacterales; family Woeseiaceae; genus CALBPI01. The sequence continues at coordinate 40,165 of JBCCCC010000006.1, forward strand.
CGAGCATCTCGTTGTTTCAGGGTTGGTATTCACACAAGGTCATTCACCGACCAATACGGTGATCGCTTTCCGCCGTACTAAAGGGCACGTCGCCAATCACTCTCGTGTTACTGAAGTCGTTATTGACCGATTCAACAATCCGGAGCGGTTCGAGACCGACTTCTGGGTAATGATGTACGGCAAACGCAATCGTTTTGACCACAATCACCTGGAAGGCAAAAGCAATCAAGGCGTCACGATGGCCGTGCGCCTCGATAGCGAGCTGAGCCGCGAAAACCACCACCGCATCGACCACAACTACTTCGGGCCGCGGGCCGCACTGGGATCTAACGGCGGCGAGACATTACGAATCGGCACCAGTCATCACTCGCTCAGCAACTCTTATACGGTTGTTGAGAACAACTACTTCGACCGCTGCAATGGTGAAGTGGAGATCGTCTCCAGCAAGTCGGGCAGCAACGTGTTTCGAGGCAACGTGTTCTGGGAGTCTCGCGGCACGCTCACGCTGCGCCATGGTAACGATAATGTGGTCGAGAACAACGTGTTCCTGGGCAATGGGGTTGACCACACCGGCGGAATTCGCGTGATCAACAAGAACCAGATCATCCGAAACAATTATCTGCAAGGGCTTACCGGCCATCGTTTTGGCGGGGCACTGGTGGTCATGAACGGCGTGCCCGATTCTCCGATCAACCGCTATCATCAGGTTGAAAACGCATTGATCGAAAACAATTCGATCATTGATAGCCACCATATTGAACTAGCCGCCGGCGCCGATACCGAGCGTTCTGCTCCACCGATCGCGTCGCTGTTCGACAGCAATCTGATACATAACAGCTCACCGCGTGATGTCGTTGCCGTGCACGATGACATTTCGGGGATCAAGTTCGAGAATAACTATATTAACGCCGCAACGACTCCGGTCGGCGCCGGCGGCTTCCACGCGCGCTCCATGGCTCTTAAGACAGCAAACAACGGCCTGTTGTATCCCGTTGACGTTGATGCTGGCGCACGAGAAGACCTGCAGGTGCTGACGAAAGCGCAGACCGGTGTGTCATGGTATGACAAGCCGACCGCCGAGAGCCGTTTTGAGACGGGTACTGCGCAATCAGTACCGCCAGGCGAGGACACGCTGGTCGAGGCCGTCAGAACGGCGAGGGCCGGCGACCAATTGATGCTCGCGCCTGGCAGATACTTGAGCACCCGCATCATTCCGATCACTGTGCCGATAACCATTCGAGCAAAGCCAGGCACGAGTATCTTGACGTTTGAGCGCACGGCGCTGTTTGAGATTCGTGAAGGGGGCGCCTTACACCTCGACGGGGTCACGATTACAGGGGAAGAGGCCCCCGACAATGCTGGCAACTCGGTGGTCCGAACGCATCGCTATTCGATGTTGAGTAACTACGAGCTGCATATTAGTGACAGCCTGGTGACTGACCTGGACACCAATCACTCATTCAATTTCTTGTCGGTCGCCAAACACACTTTTGCGGACGAGATCTCGATTCATAGCACGCGCTTCGAGGACATTACCGGCCATGTAATGCAGTTGCACCGCGAAACGGATGATCTTGGCATTTATAACGCGGAGTACATAACCATCACGGATTCGGAGTTCGAGAACATCGGCGGCACCATCGCAGAGATCTATCGCGGTGGTACCGATGAAAGCACGTTTGGCCCGCATTTCCTGATGCGCGATACCCGGATTACGTCGGTCGGCCACGGCAAGCGAAACAAGACCGAGTCTTCCGTCTTTCTGCATGGTGCTCAGCGAACCGACATCGCGAATGTGACGCTAGCGGACAGTAGCCCAATCCGTGTCGTGGAAACGGTCGGTGAACCTGTCACGAATATTTATGAAGTCGCATTGTCCGGCACGCCAGCTCCCGTCATCATGCCCTTTCAGCCATAGCCTGACGCGAGCCGCATTGTCAGCAACCCAACCCGCACCGCAATCACAGCGCTCGGCAGCACTCAATGCACTTGATTGATTGTGGCGCTGATCGCTAGCGATACTCGCCACCGCCTTAAGCCGACAAAGTCAACAGACCGAGGCCCGCTGTCACCAGAGACCGACGCCGCAGACCTTGCGGACTCTACGGCTTGGTCGCTCAGACTCTTCGCAAGTTTTTATTGGTATTACCAATAGTTAACTATTGGAAAGTCAAATCGGTTGACATTTTTGTCATAATTGGCTTACATGGCTCGGCCGGCAACCTGCCGCGCACCACAATTCGTTCTTAGGGGGGATACTATGAACACAAAGCATGCAATCGCAGTGCTATCGTCACTTGCGACGGTCTTTTGCGCCTTACCCACAGCCGTCGCGCAGGAAGAGCCTATCGATGAAGTCGTCGTGACAGGCATCCGCGGATCCCTGGCTAATGCCATAGACCAGAAGCGCAATTCTGATAACTTGGTTGAAGTCATCGTGGCCGAGGATATCGGCAAACTGCCCGACCAGAACCTTGCAGAGGTTCTAGAGAACGTACCTGGCATTCAAATCACGAGAGAGGCCGGCGTAGGCACGGGTGTCCAGATTCGCGGCACAAACGCAAATCGAACAGAGATAAACGGCGTATCGACGGTCGGCTCTGGCGCCGGACGCAGCGGTATCAACTTTGAAGACGTCTCTGCTGGCATCATCGCCGGCGTCGAAGTGACCAAGGCGCCAGAAGCTAAGACGGTCGAAGGCTCTGTCGGTGGCACCATTAATCTGCGAACGATCCGTCCGCTTGATCTCACAGAGTCCTTGGCGACCTTTCGAATTCAAGGTGAAGACAGCAGTCTTTCAACAGATGGCATTCAACCGCGCCTGTCAGGCACCTGGGGAGACAATTGGTCAACAGACTCCGGCGACTTCGGCGTGGTCATCAGCGCAAGCTACTCTGAGCAGGATGTCACTGCGTTCCGACCGCGGGTTGATCGCGACAACTTCGTTGGCGCTGACAGCGGCGCCGACAGTGCACAATCGTTTGATTTTTTGCCGATTCAGTTCCTCATACAAGACTATGACAACTTTGAGTACGAGACCAAGAACTTTGCCGGCACATTCGAGTGGGCTCCGAACAACGACCTGAAATTCTATTTTGACGCTGTACTCAATGACCAGGAACGTCGCCAAGAGAGCTCACGAATCCAGGCTTCTGGCATCTCCGGACTGATCAACACCGCGACACCTGACCAGTTCCAGACCGTCAACTTTGGCTCACTTGATGGCTCAAGCGGCAGTCAGAACCTTGGCAGCATTGAGGCCGCAGTTCGAGGCGTGATACCACTCGATGCCGACGGCAGCGACGGCAATTTGCGTTTTTCTAGTGACACGAACTCGCGCGTGACGGACAGCAAGATTTTCAGTCTCGGCACGGAATGGCAGGTGAACGAGCGACTCTCTGCCAGAGTCGAGCTGTCAACATCGGACTCCGATTCGAGCACGCCGAGCTTCAACACAACACTCAATTTCATTAACCCAAACTCGCCGCTAAACGCAGCAGCGCTGTTGGCCAATCACCTTCAGAATGAGGCCAATGGCAATGAAGATCTCTATGACTCCAACGAGAACGGTACGCCGTTTAGTTACGACCTGACGGGCGGCTCATTGACATGGGGCGTTGCGCAAGGAGCCGCTGCCGGCCCGACCACAGAGCAATTACTCGATCCTGCCAACGTCGTATTGCGTGACGTCAATATCAACCAGGATATCGCTGAGAACTCAGAGACAGCGCTCCGTATCGACTTGTCCTATGATCTGGATTGGAAGGCGATCACGTCTGTTGATGTTGGCTATCGCTACAATAAGACGACCAGCCTGAGAGATCAGCGCCGGTCTAACGTAGGCTTGCGAGAATTCGCCGATAGCCCAACCGGTGACCTGTTTGCCAATATTCTGACGCCAGGGCCCAACAACTTTAACGATGCTGATGGCAGGTCGCTGTTCGTCAGTGACTTCTTGTTGATTAACCCTGAACTCGCGGCGTCAAACCCAGATTTCGTATTAGAAACGATCAATGCAGCGATTCTCGCCAACAACGCCATAACCGGATCGACGCGTGGACCAATCAGCTCGCCGACGTCCAGCACGAGCGCGTTCTTTGATATTGAAGAAGAGACCAGTGCGTTCTACGCGCAGGCGAACTTCGAGATCGGCATTTTCCGTGGCAACGCAGGTTTCCGCTATACCGATACAGACATCACGTCAGACGGCAACGCTGAGCTGAACGGCGTCGTGTCACCAACGTCATCGACGAGCAGCAATGACTTCTTCCTGCCAAGGGTGAACCTGGTGGCAGACGTACATGACGACGTGGTTGTCCGATTCGGGTGGGGCAAAGACATCCGGCGCCCTGACTTTGACGATCTATCCGCAGCATTCACGTTCAGCACCAGCCCAAACCCCGCCGTTGACCTGGGCAACCCGGCCCTGGAGCCGGAAGAAGTAGAGTCTTTTGATATCGCCGCGGAGTGGTACTTCACTGACGCAAGTGTTGTGAGCCTGGGTTACTTCTACAAGACACGGACCGGCATCTTCGTTGTTAACGACGAAAGCCCCTTTGAAGACCCGGTTACTGGTTTCCGCGATCTGACCGATCCCTGCGAAGCTGGCGGCATTTTCAATCCGATTGCGGATATCAATGTGTTCGGCCCTGATCCAGGCGTTGGCGTCTGCGTACCTTCCACGCAGACAATCAATGGCGCAGGCGAGACCACCCAAAAAGGCTTCGAACTGGCTTTCCAATATGACCTGTCAGGTTTCGAGGACCGGCTCGGTTGGGCCTCAGGCTTCGGCATTCTTGCCAACTACACCAAGCAGGAGTTCTCGGGTGGAGATTCATTCCTCAATGCGACCAGTCGTGCCTCAACTGTCTTTGCGTCTAACGGCGCAACCGACGTCGATCTTCGTGCTCAGCTGTTGGACTTGTCAGAAAACTCCTACAACCTGACGCTGTACTACGAAAAGTATGGCCTCGCTGCGCGGATGCGTTACACGTGGCGCGAGGCTTATCGCTCTGAGGACTTCGGCAGCACGTCGAGTCGACCATGGGGCTTCCCGGTGGTCCAGGAGGATCGCGGACAGCTCAATGCCAGCGTAAACTACAGCGTGACCGACGATCTGGACATCGGTGTCGAGGCAGTCAACATCACTGAATCAGAGGTCGAGCAATCGTGTGTGAATGAGGGCGCGCTACTTTGCTTCCAGGGTCTGACCGATCGGCGGATCACTTTTGGCGCCAGCTACCGCTTTTAGGCGCATTCTATAGCGGCCACACGATTGGCTGATAACAGGACCTTCACAAACCCCGGCTTCGCGCCGGGGTTTTTTTTTGCCTAATCGTCTAATCACGAGCACCAGCGGGTGCCGTACACGGAATACCCTTAACCTACCCCGTTGATTTTATTGCTGTCTTCCGAGATACCTGGACCACCGCGTCACGGGGACCGTATGCGGCCAACCTATCGCACCGGTGTATGCACCAGTCCGGCGCGGCAACGACTGCCGGAAACAATGCCAAATCCCTGCACGTTTGACAGTTGCGTTTCCAAGTGGTTTGCATGCATACTCTTTTTTGATCTTACCAAAAAAAGACAAATACGCTGCCAATTGGTATGACCAATATTCTCAAGGCAGCGAGACGACTATACGCAAACCAGGGGGGCCTAACATGCGTACCAGCCAAGTCCTGGCAGTTTCTTCGCTGCCATCTTTATCTGCCGCATCCGTATTGATGCTTGCTTTCGCCGCGTTCTTGCCATCCGAGCTACACGCTCAGGACGAGACACAGGACGAAGCGAACGAAGCGTTGGAAGAAATCATCGTGACGGGCACACGGCGCACGATTCAGTCAGCCATCCAGATCAAGCGTGACGCTGTGTCCATTGTGGATGGATTGTCTGCCGATGATATTGGCGACCTACCCGCACTATCCATCGGTGAAGCCCTAGAGACAATCACCGGTGCCGCTTCACACCGTGAGAATGGTGGCGCGACGGAGATCTCGATCCGGGGGCTCGGGCCCTTCCTTGGCTCGACCACATTCAATGGCCGGATTGCGACGAACGGCAGTGGCGACCGTTCGGTCAACTTCTCGCAATTCCCGTCGGAGCTGATGAACAAGCTTGCGATTTACAAGACCCAGAATGCCAGCCTGATTGAAGGCGGTGTCGGTGGTCAGATTGCGCTGGAAACGCTGAAACCGCTCGACTACAACGAGCAACGATTCCAATTTGGGCTAAAGGGCAACTACAACCCTGATCAACAGAATCTCGCTGACTCATTGGCCGGCGGTGTTGGTTACCGCGGTACGATCAGTTTTATCGATCAATTCGATTTCGAGAATGGCGCACGCTTTGGTATCTCATTGGGCTACCAGGACAACGATATCTCGCAGCCGGAATCCGAAGTGCGGTCCTCGAGTCCATCGGGAAGCTCTCGCTTCGCCTGTATCAACGAGCCCAATGTAACATCCGAAGGATTCTTTGCGGGCACAACGGACGATTGCGAAGACCAGGTCGCAGACGCACCTTACGACCCTGACGGCGATGGGGATTTTCAGGAAGACAATCAGGGATACATCACAGCGATTGACCCTGCAACGGGACGCCCCTATAGCGACGGGCTCGCGTGGGCTTTCGCACCGAGCTCTCGTGGCTATCGCCAGAATGATACACGCGATGAGCGCCAGGCCTTTTTTGGCGCGTTCCAGTTCCAGCCCAACGACCAATGGGACCTCAACCTTGATGTTCAGATCTCGGACAGACTGCAGTCGGAAAATCGCCAGGACCTGAATTTCGCCAACCAAAAGCGCGCGACAGTGGGCGTGACCGGCCCATCCTTAATCGTCTCGCCAACCGGTGCAATTACCAGTTGGGCAGGCGAGACCGCGATTGAATCCAATAGCGAGATCTACTCGCGTGATGAGGAATACTTAGGCACAGGGTTTTCCGTCAGCTATGACGTCAACGACCGATTGACGCTATCGGCAGACGCCTCGTTCTCGGAAACGACTCGAATCGAACGTCAGATTAGCCTGCGCACGCAGTCCGACGCTCAGGATGTGTTCAACAATGACACGCCAGGTGGATACCGGCCTCTGGTGTCGTGGAATATGGATAGTGGTATCCCGCAGTACACGCTGACCGACTTTGATGTCACCGACCATACACTGTTCTCCGATGAATACCGCGTTCGAATCGACTCAGATGTCGACAGGACGAACACCGTTACCGCTTTGCGTGGAGATTTCGAGTTACGTGACCTCGACTGGGGCATCGTGCCGAGCATCCAAGGCGGTGTCCGCGTATCAGAGCTTGAATACCTGGATCTCGGTCCGACACGCTTCACCACCGGTAATCTCGACGACAGCTCCGAAGCCGAGCGCGCGACGATTCTGGCCATTAACCAGGCTTGCCGCAGCGGTTATCAGGAGAACGGCTTTTTGTCTGCGGCAGCGGACGGCGCGATCATTACTAACATCGACTCATCTACTGGGCAGGCGACCACCGGGACAGGCAACACCTGGGCAACCTTTGACACCTTGTGCGTGATGAACAGCATATTGGCGGCGCAAGGCACGGAGTTCGCCTATCCCGAGCAGCAACGCGTGAATTCGAACACGGTCGACGTCACGGAGACAACGACAGCGGCTTACCTGATGGCCAACTTCTCAACGCAAGTTGGCGATTACCCGGTGAGCGGCAACTTTGGTGTGCGACTGGTCAATACAGAAGTCGAGTCGAGTGGTTTTCGCACCGAGTACGAGATTATTGAGGATGCGAGTGGTTTTCTTTCCATTCAAGCGGTACCGGGCGCGGATCTGGAAGAGGTATCGGTGGAGGATGACTACACGGAGGTGCTGCCGAGCTTCAATGCCGTGATCGATCTGTCCGACACGATGGTTGTGCGAGCCGGCATTTTCCGTGGCTTATCTCGCGCTGACCCAAGCGATCTTGGCTATAACCGGTCGTTCGCATTGAATACTGCGGAGGACATTACCGAACCCGACGAGCTGATTACGAATGTCGCTGGTTTTGGCAACCCGCGAACCCGCCCGTTGCCGTCGTGGAACTACGACCTATCATTTGAGTGGTACCCCGATGAGGACACGCTGCTCGCAGCAGGTGTCTATTTCAAACGTTTCACCGGCGGGTTCGAACAGGCACGCACGTCGGAGCCGTTCATCGTCGATGGTCAACCGGTCAACGCCGATTTCACGGTGACGCAAACCAGTGGCGGCAAGAGCGAACTCTTCGGTATCGAGCTGACCGGCACGTATCGATTTTCGCAGCTGCCAGGCATTTGGGGCGGTCTTGGTACCAAGATCAGCTACAACTATGCGGACTCGGACTTCCAGTTCGAGGACAGTCTTTACGGACAGGTTACTGTTCTGAACGACGACGGCAGCGTCTTCTCGCAGACCTCGCGCATTGTTGCACCTGGCAACGTACCGGGATTCTCCGAACACGTTTTCTCGGGACAGCTGTATTGGGACTTCGGGCCATTGGATCTACAAGCGATTTACAAGTATCGCAGCGAGTACTTCCAACCGTACACGAGTAACGGCACCCGCCTGCGCTATGTTGGCGATGTCGGTGTTTGGGAAGCCAGAGCATCCTATCGACTCAATAAGTCGGTCAAGTTCACCATCGAAGCGATCAACCTGTTTGACGAGCCGAAAGAGCAGTTCTTCTTCGCGCGTGACGATCTTGGCGAGGTGAACTACTACGGCCCACGCATATTCTTCGGTGTGCAGGCGAAATACTAAACAAGGTATGACCGGCCCGGTTGTTATCGGGCCGGCTCAATCCCAAACGTTGGGCCAGCGAAAAGACTCTTGATACTGCTGTTGCCCGACACGACTGAAACCCTGGGGGGAGTCGACCGATGCGAAACCAATTCAAAACACTGCTAGTGAACACAAACGCCACCTTTCAGCGCACCAAGCTGGTTGGGGCACTGCTGTCGGGGCTTGTGCTTGCCGCTTGCTCGGACACAGACGCGCCGATTCCGGACAACACACCGACACCGTTGGTGAATACCGCTGGTGAAGTGACCGTTACTGGCGATGCGATCACGGGCGCAGTCTTGTCTGCCAATGTCAGTGACTTCAATGGCGCGGGCGGCGCAATCTCCTACGAGTGGCGCGCCGACGGCATGGCAATTCCTGGCGCCACCAGTGACAGCTATACACTGACTACGGGTGAGCTCGGTTCAGTGATCACGGTTGCCGTGAGTTACACCGACGATGCCGGCTTCAGTGAGTCGTTGGTGTCCGATCCGACTGCAGCTGTCACGGCACCGCCGAACGCGGCTGGCAGTGTTGTCATCTCCGGCGTACCGACCGTGGGCGAGGTACTCACGGCGGATGTCACCGATGGCAACGGGCTTGCCGGCAGCACCATCACCTATCAATGGCTCGCCGATGGCGGCGATATTGCCGGCGCAACAGCGCAGACGTTTACGTTAACCGCGGCCGAGGTCAACGCGCTGATCACCGTTACATCAACCTATACCGACGATGACGGCTATCCTGAGGCACCCACTTCGGCCGCCGTTGGACCGATTAATACGACCGCGACCAATGTGCCAGGTAGCCTGGCCATCAGCGGCACGACCTTGATCGGCGAGGACCTTACTGCTGTGGTTACGGATGCAAACGGCGCAACAACCGTCAGTTATCAGTGGCAAGCTGATGGTACAGACATCATGGGTGCAACGAACGCGGTATTCACTTTGACCAGCGCCGAGGTAGGGTCGACGCTATCCGTGTCAGCTGCCTACACTGACGACGATGGGTTTACCGAAGGCCCATTGATCGCAACAGCAGCCGACATCGTTTACAGCGCCATTGTCACTGGCGAGGCTTCGCTGCTGGCCGCGGCGGCAGCGGCAACCGATGGCGATGTCATTGGCATTGACTCCCCAATGGGCGATGACTATGCCGATATGGCGGAAGTCGAGTTTTCAGCGAATGATCTGACAATTCAGCTGTTGTCGAATAGTACGGCAGTTATTACCGGGGCAACCTGCGTCGTGCTCAGTGGCAACAACATTGTCGTTGACGGATTGCGATTCGACGACCTGGATTGGATTGGCGGTGGTACCTGTGACTCTAGCGGCGATGCGTCCGTCATCCTCGATGGCGATGGCATCACGCTTCGAAACAGTGAGTTCCTCGGCGAAGCCATACCGCGCACGGTTCCCTCGGGCGACCCCTATCACTATGTGTCACTGAGAGGCGTCGGCAATATCATCGAACGCAACCTGTTCCAGGATAAGGACATGGACAACGAAGGCGCGGCGATCACCGCTTTTGCGAATACCGACCCCGCCTCGAATAACAACCACACGATTCAATACAATCTCTTTCGGGATTTCCCTGGGCGCAGCAACATCTCCGGTAACCGCGATTCCACAGCGCACGCATTGCAACTTGGTCGAACCACGGGTAGCGACGCGCAAGGCGATGGCTTTTTTGTTGTGCAATACAATAGATTTGAGGGTATCCAGTCAGAGCGACGCTTGATGCGCGTGCAGTCCGGCGGCAACACCATTCGCGGCAATACCGTTGTTGACTCGCTGGGCTTGATCGCGCTGGAGGATGGTTATGCAAACACCGTCACTGGCAATGTCATTTTGTCAGCCGGCGATGATGGCGATGATGGCGGTATCAGTTTCGCGCCGCTTGGCCATACGATTACCGGCAATTACATCAATAACCTGCGCACGACATCCAGCCAGCGAGGCGGTCTGTTGATTAACCCTGACCCTCTGAGCGGCTCGGGCAATGGCGCGATTCTTGGCACTGCCGGACTGGATTTTACTGTCACCATTGCGAACAACAGCATCGTCAACGCACGTCGTGCCATCATCTTCGAGGATGCCGATTGTGCAGTGTTCGCGCCGATCCTGGACGTCGACGATAACTTCGTCATGAATCAGTCGAGCGCGTTGTCAATCAACAGCAACACCAATGGCGAAGGCCGCGATGCTGTGACCGACAATGACTTTGTCACCGAACCTTGCAGCATTGATCCGACTTCGGACTTTGATGGCAATCGGTTCTATTCTGCGTCGCTTTCGCAGAGCGGCACGTTCGATTTCAATGGTGCCGCGGTCGATAATGTGTCCGGACCCGAAGATGGCGCGACCTTTGCAGTTGACGGAAATGGCCTGGCGAATGCATCAGGCGCGGACGCCGGCGCTGGCGTCGACACATCAACATTGGTGGTCATCGATGATACGCAGGTTGGTCCTGGCTCCACATGGACGCCGTCGCCATAACGCTGCAACCGATGGCTAGCGTGTAGCGGAGTCGGGCTTGGCACCGGCTTCGCGGCAGGCATCTGTGTTGTCACAGCCACGCACCAGAGTGGACTTATGACGAACAAACATGGTCGATATCTCGTTGCCTTGTTGATGACGCTTTTTAGCGTGAACCTGCGCGCACAGATTATCAATCCCGGCTTCGAAGAGGGCTGGGCGGGGTGGTCGGCTTCCGATCCGAACGGGTCTGGCACCGCGCTGTCGGATGAGGCGCATTCCGGCGACAAGTCAGTAAAGCTCGTGACCAGTGGCGTATTCGTGAGCCAGAGCGTTCAAGTTCAAGCGCAAACAACCTACCGGCTGACAGTCTATGTCCGCGGCCTCGGCAGCGTCGGCGCCAAAGTAGGCGCCGACCTGTATTTCGAACAACAGACGAAGCGCGGCAAGAAGTGGCGGCCTGTCTCGGTCACATTCTCAACCGCTGACGCTCAACAAGTCGCGGTCTTTGTTAGCGGTGGCAACACCGAAGTCCGCTTTGATGACTTCACGCTGCAACAACTCGACAATGAAAGCGATGATGTCAGCGCCCGCCTGATGGTATCCAGCGCTGGCGGCTCGGGACTGTCGCCAGACTTGCCACCTGGTCGCAATTTCGATTTGCTCGGTTGGTATCTGAATACGCCAGCTGACGACAACAACGATGGCAGATCGGATCGGCTCAGTGAGATTGAACTGGCCAAGGGCGCAACCGACCAACGGTATTTTTTCACGGCGTCAGATGGCGGTATGGTTTTCCGCGCCACCATAGCCGGCGCCAAGACCTCAAAGAACACCAAGTTCACGCGCACCGAGCTTCGTGAGATGCTGAGGCGAGGCAACCAGGATATTCGGACGAAGACGGATAGCGGCCAGCCGAACGCAAACAACTGGGTGCTATCTAGCGCACCAAAAAAAGCCCAAAGAGCAGCAGGCGCGATTGACGGCGTGTTGCGCGCGACGCTGACTGTCGACCACGTCACGACGACTGGAGATAGCGGCCAGATCGGGCGCGTCATCATCGGTCAAATCCATGCCAAGAACGACGAGCCGATCCGGCTGTACTATCGGAAGCTGCCCGGTAACACGCGCGGCTCTGTGTACGCTGCGCACGAAATTTCTGATGGCGATGATGTCTATTTCGAGCTGCTTGGCAATCGCAGCAATAGCGCCGCAGACCCTGTGAACGGCATCGCACTCGGGGAAAAATTCAGTTACGAGATCGCAGCCGACGGTAACATGCTAAGCGTGACCATTAGTCGTGACGGCGCAATGCTAGCGTCAGAGGTAATCGACATGACGGGCAGTGGCTACGACGTCGTCGACGACTACATGTACTTCAAGGCCGGCGTGTACAACCAAAACAACTCAGGCAATCCCGATGACTATGTTCAGGCAACATTCTATGCTCTGACGGTGAGTCATGAGTCACCATAGATCGTCGGCGATAGGTGATTGCACGTGCCGGGGTGTTCGCCGCGGCCTCCTTCGCTCTGCGTCGTCGACGCTGATACTGGCCGCAACGATGGTTGCAAGCGGTTGTGGTTCCGGCGGCGGTGGCGGTGTACCACCGGTCACAAGCAACCCACCGCCGCCCGTACAAACACCAGACATACCCACAGACAGTGCGGTTTACACGATTCAATCAGAACGCATGCTGACCGCCGATGGGGCTGACCAAGGCATGCAGGCGTATGACTTGATTCGAGCGTTTGGCGGTCCCAACTCGATTGAGTCGCCCGACCTGTATCCGATCAATCATCCAGGCGTACCCCACATCTTTGAAGACACTGACACCGACGTCGGTCACCATTTTGTGTTCGTTATCCATCGCGACACAGATATTGACCGAGACCGACAGGACATCACCGATCGCCAGCGCAACGAAATCAAGACCTACAACCGATCAGACGACGAGGTAAAGGGATTTGAGAACGAGACCTTTGTCTACGAATGGAAGTTCAAGATCAATGCGGACATGGCAGTATCTACACGGTTCAGCCACTTCTTTCAGTTAAAGGCCGTGGGCGGATCAGACAGCCAACCAATCATTACGATTTCCGGTGCTGAGCGCAGTGGCGAAGATGGCATTGAGATTCGATACAGCCCGTTACAAGAAACCGAGATTCTGGATCGTACCGACTGGTCAGAAGTGACCGGGGAATGGCTGACTGCGTACTGTCGGGCGACATTCTCCGATACCGGCGCTTTCCGGCTCATCGTGACGAGAATGCGCGACGATGCAACGATTTTTGACATTGATATCCCAACGCTCGATCTCTGGCGTGGCGAGAGTCCGGACCACTTCGTCCGACCGAAGTGGGGTATTTATCGATCAATACTGGATCGCGACAACCTTCGCATTGAAGAAGAGACCGTGAGATTCGCGGAATTTCGTATCAGTGAGGTTACGCTGACAGAATAGGTGAGCCACCTCAGATGCGCGATGATGAACAGGTGGCGGCTAAACTAGTCATACATTATTCGACTTGCGTTGCGGCAACGCATGAAGTCAAGACCTGAAATTCACTCAATGAGGTAGCGCTAAGTATGGCAAGCCCGAAACAAGTCCTCGCGTTGATTATCTCGCTGGCGATCACGATTCCGGCAATGGCCGCGCAAGACGGCCATCCGAAATTGATACTGACCCAGGATGGCGTTACCAAGATTAGAGCTACGCTCGGTACAGCGCCCCTGTTTGATGCCACTGTCGCGCGGGTTCGTCAGGAAGTCGACGCGGAGGTTGCCGCTGGCATAGACACACCCACTCCCAAGGACTATTCAGGCGGCTACACGCACGAGCGACATAAGCGGAATTTTGTGGTGATGCAACAGGCCGGTGCGCTATACCAGATCCTCGACGATGAGAAGTATGCGCGCTACGTACGCGATATGTTATTCGCGTATGAGGCCATGTACAAGACACTACCGCTGCATCCGAAGACGCGCTCCTACGCTCGCGGCAAATTGTTTTGGCAATGCCTGAACGACGCCAACTGGCTGGTCTACACGAGCCAGGCGTATGATGCGATCTACAACTACCTTTCGGCCGACGAGCGCCATACGCTTGAGCGCAATTTATTCAGACCATTCGCCGATCATATCTCTATCGCCAACCCACGCTTCTTTAACCGTATCCATAATCACAGTACCTGGGGTAATGCCGCTGTCGGCATGATCGGGTTGGTTATGGGCGATGACGAACTGGTGCAAAGAGCGCTTTATGGGCTGCCTGCGGAGCTTCATGGTGTCGATCTCGGTGCCAAAGACAATGATGGCGGGTTCATCTTTGATCAGAACGGCAAAGCCGGGTTTCTGGCCAACATGGACGCACCATTTTCGCCTGATGGTTACTACACCGAGGGTCCCTACTATCAGCGGTATGCAATGTACCCCTTCCTGGTGTTCGCGCAGGCGCTGCATAATGTCAAGCCGGAGATGGACATTTTCCAACACCGAGATGGATTGCTGCTGAAGGCCGTAGATGCATTACTACAACTAACAGATGCAGATGGTGAGTTCTTTCCGCTGAACGATGGCCAAAAAGGTATGTCGGACCAGGCACGGGAACTGGTCACGGCCGTGGATATCGCTTTTCTGGTTGGCGGGGGGGACCCGAGGTTGTTGGGTGTCGCCGAACGGCAAAACCAGGTCCTGCTGGACGATGCGGGCATTGCCGTCGCAACGGCGATACGTGATGGCGAGGCGCAGCCATATCAAAAGACGTCGATCAATCTTTCCGACGGGAGCGATGGCACTGAAGGCGGCGTGGCCATACTCAGATATGCAGACGAGGCGTTGACGCTGGTTTACAAGTATTCGGCTCAGGGGCTCAGCCACGGGCACTATGACAAGCTCTCGTTCTCGCTCTACGAGCGCGGCCATGAAGTGCTGCAAGACTACGGCCTGGTGCGCTTCGTCAATATTGAGCAAAAGGGCGGCGGCAATTACCTTCCGCAAAACTCCACCTGGGCAAAACAGAGTATCGCCCACAACACGCTAGTCCTGAATGAGACATCACACTTCCAGGGCAAGTACGAAATCGGTAGCCGCCATCACTCAGAGCTTTATTTCTATGATGATCAGAACGATGACGTACAAGTCGTCAGCGCCACCGACGCGAACGCCTATCCCGGCGCACTGTTGCATCGCACGATGGCGTTAATCAGAACTGCGCATGCCGACAAACCGTTCGTCCTTGACTTGTTCCGAGTCGAGGCCGACCAACAACATCGTTATGACTTGCCGTTCTATTTCAACGGGCAGGTTCTCGATACCAGCTTTGCAACTCGGGCGCCTGCCGAACTCAGCCCGATAGGCAGCAAGCATGGCTACCAGCACTTGTATCTCGAGGCGAGCGGCGAACCGCAAGGCGAGAACGCACGATTCTCCTGGCTGACTAATCGCCAGTTTTTTACGTTAACGTCGGTTACGAAAACGGATGACCAATTAGTCTTCTCTCGCATCGGCGCCAATGATCCACAATTCAACCTGAGACGCGATGCAGGCTTCATGATCCGCCGACAGGACGCGCAAGACACGCTGTTCGTGACGACCATCGAGCCTCACGGGAGCTACAGCCCAGTTTCGGAACTCGCTATTGATGCCAGATCAAACATTGCTCGCTTGCAAGTGTTGCAAGATAGCAAGGACTATACCGTTGTCGCCGTTCACTTCACTCATGGGCCGCCAGGCGTTTTCGCGTTGTCCAACAGCAACTCCTCGAAGACGGCGCAGCACCAACTTCGAATCGACGACAAAGCGCTGAGCTGGATTGGTCCCTTCGCGTTTATGTCGGGCGACTGACTGCGAGCCGGCGCCTGGGCCATTTCTCGCTATGCGCCGGTCGCCAGGTGATTCAGCGAGAAACGCTCGCGGCTCTCTCGGGTCTTGCGGCGGATTTCATCAACCTGCGCCTTTTCATTCGCTGCGATC
>JBCCCC010000007.1:0-49346 GCA_039033695.1 Pseudomonadota bacterium
GGGCCCCACGACTTGGCTCTGGCATCGATTTCTATGCCATGCGTGTCGCCCTCAGCCTGCCAGCGGTAGTCTACCTGCTCGAACAGGCCAAGCCCGTAAATCCGCGCCAGATCCGCGCGCAGCGATGCTGTCGACAACGGCTGCCCAGGCGCGGTTGCCATGCGCGTTTCAATCACACGAGGTGATATGTCGGCGCTCGTCACGACCCTTACGAAATCCGGCGTGCGGTTAGCCTGTTCACGCTGCAGCCGATTGGCGACAAATGCGGCGTATTGCTCGTCACTAACGGCATGCACGGCGAGCTCGTCACGCTGCGCCGCCGCGCTGAGATAGCCGATTTGAATGGCGTCCAGCGCCTTCAGGAAATCCGTTGAGCCGAGCAGATCGAGATCGGGCTGCACGAGCACATCCTGATCCCGCAACAGCGCTCGCTGCACGCGATTCTCGCGCTCAATCAGAATGGTCAACATCTGGTTAGAGACCGCCACAGCCGAGTTGATTTGCTCAGCAGGCAACAGCGGGAAGCCTACATCCACAGCGATAATCACGTCGACGCCAAGGTCGTGGGCGATCGCCACTGGCAAGTTCATGGCGATGCCGCCATCCACCAGCGTCCGACCGTCGACCACCGCAGGTGCGAATACACCCGGCGCCGACATGCTGGCGCGCATGGCCAGTGCGAGATCGCCCTTCTGTAGTACTACTGTGTCGCCGGTAACAATGTCTGCGGCAACGGCGCGGAACGGCGTCGGCAGATCGTCAAATTGATTGATATGCGCGACTTGCAACGAGAACTCGCGTAAATACAACGCAAGCTTCTGCGCTTGGATAATGCCTTTGGGGAGTCGCACCCGGCCATCGCGTACGCCAAGCTCAAAGTCGATCAGGAAATCGTCGTCGTCTCGTTTACGCCGGTAAGTCAGGTCTTTGCGTGGCGGGTCATCGTCAAACGCATCCAGCCAGTCTATGTCGCGAATGACCTGCTCAAGTTGATCGGCGTTCAGGCCGCTGGCATGCAAACCGCCAACGACTGCGCCCATGCTGGTGCCGATCACGACATCCACCGGTACGCGCAACTCCTCGAGCATGCGAATCACGCCGACGTGGGCAGCGCCGCGCGCGCCACCACCTGACAAGACCAGCGCAATCCGCGGTCGCTCCTCAATGGTGGTGGCTGTGGCACCGGCCTGTTGCTGCGCCTGCGCGAACGCGCTACCACCAAACCCCAGCGCGGCAATGGCGAGACCTGCAAGCATGACAACGGCGCAGTTATTGCTCATCAGCGCCATTATACGGTGGCTAGCGCGCTGCGGATCAAGGATAATGACGAACATCGCGGATAGCGTTCGCTATCGAACAACTAGTTGGAGCAAGACATGTCAGAACCCACTATCACAGCGCCAGCCAATGGTGAAAAGATCACCATCAGCAATGGCAAGCTTCAGGTCCCGGACCACCCTATCGTTCCGTTCATTGAAGGTGATGGCACCGGCCCTGATATCTGGCGCGCCACCGTACGAGTCCTCGATGCCGCAGTTGAGAAAAGCTATGGCGGCAAGCGCAAGATCGAGTGGGTTGAGATTTTTGCGGGACAAAAAGCGAATGACAACTACAACACCTGGTTGCCCGACTCCTCCGTGCAGGCATGCCGCGACTATCTCGTCTCAATCAAAGGGCCGCTGACAACACCCATCGGTGGCGGTATCCGGTCTTTGAACGTAGCACTGCGACAAATGCTCGACCTGTATGTGTGCTTGCGTCCAGTGCGCTGGTTCAATGGCGTGCCGTCGCCCGTACGCCAGCCTGGCGACGTCGATATGGTCATTTTCCGCGAGAATACAGAAGACATTTATGCTGGCATCGAGTTTGAGCAGGGCAGCGACGCGAACGCACGATTTCTTGAGTTATTCAAAGAACACTTTCCGAGCGAATTTGGCAAGATCCGTTTCCCGGACACTAGCGGCATTGGCTTGAAGCCGATCTCGCAACAGGGTACCGAACGACTGGTCCGCGCCACCATCGAATATGCCATCGCCAACAAGCGCAAGAGCGTGACGTTCGTGCACAAGGGCAACATCATGAAATTCACCGAGGGTGCATTTCGCAACTGGGGATATGAGCTGGCCGAGCGCGACTATGCCGACCAAACCTACACCTGGGACCAATACGACCGGACCAAGGCCGAGCATGGCACCGACGCTGCCAATAAGGAACAGGACCAGGCAATTGCTGACGGCAAAATCATCGTCAAGGACGCCATCGCCGACATTACGCTGCAGCAGGTACTGACGCGTCCGAAAGAGTTCGATGTATTGGCAACCATGAACCTCAATGGCGATTACCTCAGTGATGCACTTGCCGCACAGGTCGGTGGCATTGGTATCGCGCCGGGCGGCAATATCAACTACGACACCGGTCATGCCGTGTTCGAAGCGACGCATGGCACTGCACCAAAATACGCCAACCTGGATAAGGTGAATCCTGGCTCGCTGATCCTTTCGGGCGAGATGATGCTGCGTTACCTCGGCTGGACGGAGGCCGCCGATGCAATCATCAATGCCATGGATGCAACTATCGCACAAAAGACGGTCACCTATGATTTCGCGCGCCTGATGGACGGCGCCAATGAGGTCAAGTGCAGCGAGTTTGCGAACGCCATGATCGACAATATGTAGGCCAATGCGTATCGCATTCGCCAGTCAGGACGCCGCCAGGTGACCAAGGTATCCAAAGCCTTGGTCACCGAGGCGTCGCATACGCTGCGAGACGCGTTCATTGACTACAATATGCGTTTCGGCCAGATCACGCGTCGCGCCAAGAAACGGTTTGAGCAGCGCAACTGGACCGACAGCCGCGCCGATGCGGTCGAGCGTATCGACTTGTACGAGCGCTCGGTCAATGCGGCTGTCACTGAGATCAAAGAGCTCACCAGTAACTGCGACGATCAGAAGACGCTATGGCATGAGATCCGCGAGAAGTACAGCCGACATATTCAGGCATACCCGGACACCGAATTCTTCAAGACATTCTTTAACTCGGTCACTCGACGGATTTTCTCAACAGTCGGCGTCGATGCAGAGGTTGAGTTTGTCGCGACAGACGTCAAACCGACAGAGTACGCGCGCAGCCAAATCGAGCGACATGTCTATCGCAATCGCGGCTCGCTGCGCCACCTTTTCGACGAGGCGCTTGGCGAGTACTCGTTCTCTGTACCTTGGCGCGATATCGAACGCACGATTGATTACATTACGGCGGAGATAGAGGCCTACACGGCAAGTCTTGGCACTCGTGCCAGCGTCATCCAGGTTGAGATGATGCAGACCGTCTTTTATCGTTCAACGCGTGCATACCTTGTTGGGCGTCTCGAAGGCAACGATTGGGTGTCGCCGCTGGTTATTGCGCTCAAAAACACCGACGAAGGCATTGCAGCCGATGCGGTGATTCTGTCAGAGAACGATGTCAGCATGCTGTTCGGCTTTACGCGCAGCTATTTCCACGCCGATGTCACGCGCGTAAGCGCCGCCGTTGCCTTCTTGCGATCCCTATTGCCTGCCAAGCCGATCGCCGAAATCTATACAGTGCTCGGACGCGCCAAGCAGGGCAAGACCGAACGCTACCGAACCTTCGTCTCGCACCTGCAGCAATCCGACGATCAGTTCGTGTTCGCACGCGGCGACAAAGGCATGGTGATGGAAGTATTCACGCTGCCTTCATTCCCTGTGGTATTCAAACTCATTAGAGATCGGTTCGCCTACCCCAAGGATATCGCACGCCAGGATGTGCTCGATAAGTATCGATTGGTGTTCAATCATGATCGCGCAGGGCGACTGGTCGACGCTCAGGAGTTTCGCAGTCTCGAATTCGACAAGCATCGATTCGACGACGAGCTTCTTGCAGCACTGCTCGACGGCTGCGCGCAGACTTGCTCTGTTGAAGGTGACAAGTTAATCGTCTCGCACTGTTATATCGAGCGACGATTGTCGCCACTCAACCTATACCTGCAGGAAGCCGACGAAGACAAAGTAAGACTGGCGGCAATCGACTATGGGCAAGCCATTCGCGATCTCGCGATGAGTAACATCTTTGCTGGCGACCTGTTGCTCAAGAATTTCGGCGTAACCCGCCATGGTCGCGTCATCTTCTATGACTATGATGAGCTTTGCCTAGTGACCGAATGTAATTTCCGCCGTTTGCCCGAGGCGCGCGACGACGTTGACGAGATGCGCTCCGGCGCCTGGTTCTATGTTGGTCCGAATGACATCTTTCCGGAACAATTCGTGCGCTTCTTAGGCTTCCGCGAGGACGCCAAACAGGCTTTCCTCAAACATCATGGCGATCTTCTGGATCCTGACTACTGGATACGGCTCAAACGCCGGCTTGAGTCAGACAAAATGCCCGAAGTGGTCCCCTACTCGCCTAAACAATGGAGCGAGCTGGCGGGCCTCAGTCATTACGTTACCCCCGCATGACGTCGAAACCGCACTCGACAGCTACGGCAACATCGATAAGACGACTCGCCGCCGGAACGGTGGCAACAGCAAGAACGCCTCTTCGGGCGTATCGCCACGCGGTGCTTCATCGCCGACTCGCACCACGGTCGGGTTTTGCTCTGATGGCCATTCAGCCGACAGCTGCTCGTGGCTGAATACTGCAGCGAATACCTCATCGCGCATTCTGTCGTGAAGCGCCTGCACATCTGAGACGACACGGGCAATGTGTCCTTCGTCGGCCAGCCATGCAGCCAGCTGCCGGGCTGTCGCTGGCTCCAAACCCAGTAATGCAACACGCATGGATCAGTCTCTGACCTGGCCGTCGCCGCGAACCACGTACTTATAGCTGGTCAACTGGGCGGCGCCCACGGGGCCTCTTGCATGGATTCGACTGGTCGAGATGCCGATCTCGGCGCCCATGCCGAATTCGCCGCCGTCCGCGAATTGCGTCGACGTGTTATGCATCACAATCGCGCTATCGAGACGCGTCAGAAACTGGTTTGCCGCGGCCGTATCATTCGCGATGATTGATTCCGTATGGCCAGAACCATAGTGACGAATATGCGATATCGCTGCCGAAAGATCATCAACCATCTTGACGGCAATGATGCTGTCCAAATATTCGGTTGACCAATCCGACTCGGTGGCGGCAACGACGCGACTACTGACCGCTTGAATTTGCTCGCAGCCACGAACTTCGCAACCCGCATCAAGCAGCGCATTGATGACGCGATGGGTAGTTTTTTCAGGCAACGCCGAGTCGACCAGGAGTGTTTCGGCGGCGCCGCAGATACCTGTGCGACGTAGTTTCGCATTTAAGACAACATCTTTAGCCATGTCGGCTTGTGCTGATGCATGCAGGTAAACGTGACACAGGCCCTCAAGATGACCAATAACCGGCACACGCGCATCTTGCTGAACCCGCTCGATCAGCGCACGGCCACCGCGCGGCACGACGACGTCAATCTGACCACCCAGGCCGCTTAGAAGTTCGCCAACCAAGGCGCGGTCCTGGCTAGGCAACATTTGCACGAGATCTGCCGGCAGCCCGGACGTGCGCAATGCGCTGCGGATACACGCGACAATTAATCGCGACGAATGCGTGCTTTCCGTGCCGCCACGCAAGACAACCGCGTTACCAGCCTTGAGACAAATGGCGGCTGCATCGGCCGTCACATTCGGCCGGCTCTCATAAATGATACCAATCACGCCCAGCGGCACAGAGACCCTGGAGATATGCAGGCCATTCGGACGCGTGCGTTGCTCCTGAACAACGCCAAGCGGATCCGGCAAATCGGCAATGGTTTCCAGTGCCGCGGCGATTGCCTCGATACGGCCGGGATCGAGCATAAGGCGATCAATCATCGCCGCCGACAGTTGGCGTTCTCGTGCGGTTTCGAGGTCCTGCTGATTCGCCAGCACAATGTCATCGGTCGACTCACGAATAGCGCGTGCCATGCCACGAATGGCGTCCGCGCGGGCGGCCCCGGACGACGAGGCAGTAGCCTGCGCTGCCGCGCGCGCGCGTGCGCCCATTGCCAACAAATCGTCCGATGCTGTTGTGTTGTCTCTACTCATAGTTATCTAGGCTTCATTCACAACCAAATTATCACGATGGACGAGCGCTTCAGTACGCTCACCGGTACGCGCGATCGACATTGCCGCATTCGCATCGTCACTCGATAGCGAGGCAAGGCCAATGGCTATCTCACCGTTCGGCCCATGGATACTGATACAGTCGCCACGATCGAAGCTGCCTCGCAGTCTGACAACGCCGACGGGCAGCAGGCTTTTTCCTGTGCTCAGCGCATTGCATGCTCCTGCATCAATGTGCACCTCCGCCGATGGCTTGAGACTCGCCATGATCCACTTGCGCCTGGCATTGATCACCGTCGTTCCCGCGTCGAAGCGTGTGTGCGGCGCACCGTCTCGCAGTGCCTGGATCGGCGCGGCAGGCTTGCCCGAAGCGATCACCACACTGGCACCAGCCAGAGTGGCAATACGCGCGGCCTTCAACTTGCTCGTCATGCCGCCAGTGCCCTGTTCTGACGCCTTGTCGCCAGCAAGGCCCATAATGTCATCGTTAATCCTGGCCACATGCGATATCCGCATGGCACCCGCCACACGCGTCGGGTCGGCATCGTAGAGCCCGTCGACGTCGCTCAGCAACACCAGCACATCGGCACCGATCATTTGCGCCACGCGTGCCGCGAGCTTGTCATTATCACCGTATCGCAGCTCATCAGTGGCGACCGTGTCGTTCTCATTGATAATCGCAACCAATTGCTGGTCAGCGAGCGTTTTGAGTGTGGCGCGTGCGTTTAGGTGCCTCCGGCGATGCTCGGTATCTTGCGGCGATAATAATACTTGCGCACAACCCACAGCGACCGAATCAAGCGCATCGCGCCAGCGCTGCGCCAGCTCAATCTGCCCTATCGCTGCCGCAGCCTGCTTGTGCCGCAACTGCATGGTGGCCCGGGGTATACCCAATGTCGTGGCACCAAGTGCAACCGCGCCGGAGGAGACAACCGCTACGCTCTTGCCGGCCGACTGCAGGTCAGCAATGTCACGGGCAAGCGACTCGAGCCAGCTACTGCGCAGTGCGCCATGCTCGTCGACGAGCAGCGCTGAACCGACCTTTATGACTATCGTGCGCGCTGCCTGCAACAGTGCTGGTGCGCTGTCTTGCTGCATCACATTCCTGCTTCGACACGCTGAGCTACCGCTGGTGTTGCCTCACCAACGAGTACGCGCTCACCGCGCGAGATTCCCAGGCTACCACTGCGTACCAACGCTACGATATCGCTGCGCCGCTCCAAGCCGGCAACGAACTGATCGACATCGGCTGTCGAGCCAGCGTACTCGACCGTAAAGGAACGATCACTATCGTCCAGCACGTTTGCCCCGCATTGGGCACAGTACTCGTTGAGTGCATCGCCATCGCCACTGGCCACATGCAATTTAATCAACGCCAGCTCACGCTCGAAGTGATCGCCGAGTGTCATGTCATACATATCGACCACATCGATTAATTTGCCAATCTGCTTTGCGATCTGCTCCAACGCGGCATCCGAGCCAGTGGTTACGAGTGTCAACCGAGAGATAGATGGGTCTTCGGTAGGTGCGACGTTGAGCGACTCAATATTGTAGCCGCGAGTCGAAAACAGGCACGTGAGTCGCGTCAAAGCACCCACTTCATTTTGTATCAAGACAGAGATTACGTGTCGCATGATCTGGTCCGGCAGCAGCAGCAAGAAAAGCGCATGACGGTGCATGCGCCAAGGGGCAGATACTCGCCTATGCGACTCGCTATTGCAATGCACAATACGATGCAACACACTCATCCCGAATACCGAAAATAGGCGGGCGAAAACCTGCCGCCGATGACAGGCATCGAACATGAGCGCGCAACCAGACAGCCCGAACAACGATCAAAAGCATCCGCTACATGGCACCACCATGACCGGGGCCGAGATGATCGTGCAGGTGATCGCTGACGAACAGGTTGACGTCGTCTTCGGTTACAGCGGCGGCGCCATCTTGCCGACCTATGACGCGGTATTTCGTTTCAACAGTAATCATCCGGGACCATCCGGCAATGGTCGATTGCCCTTGATCGTGCCGGCCAATGAACAGGGCGCCGGTTTCATGGCCGCTGGATACTCACGCGCGACCGGCAAGGTTGGCACCGTCATGGTGACATCCGGCCCCGGCGCAACCAATATGGTCACGCCCGTTCGCGATTGCGCCGCCGACTCAATACCGATGGTGGTGATTTGCGGTCAAGTGCCACGCGCCGCAATTGGCACTGACGCATTCCAGGAAGCCCCGATTTCTGCCGTCATGGGCTCGGTGGCTAAACATGTCTTTCTGGTAACTGAACCAGAGCGGCTGGAAGCGACGGTTCGGACAGCCTACGAGATTGCAAGGACCGGGCGCCCAGGCCCGGTCGTCATTGATGTACCCAAAGACGTACAGAACTGGAGTGGCATTTTTGACGGCAATACAAGGCTGTCGATACCCGGCTACCGAAAACGCTTGCAACGTGTCACCAGCAATCCGCTTACCGATGACCAATGCCAGCAGTTTTTGAAACATCTATCGGCATCCGAACGACCGCTCATCTACGCTGGCGGCGGCGTCGTCAACGGCAACGCGGCGCAGGCGCTGCGCAAGTTTGCCGGCAGGTTCCAGGTACCGGTGACGACGACACTCATGGGCATTGGCGCCACGGATACGACGGAACCATTATCATTACATATGCTTGGCATGCACGGCATGGCATACGCTAACTATGCCGTCGAAGACTGTGACTTTCTGATCGCAGTGGCAGCTCGCTTTGATGATCGCGTTGCCGGCGTGCCGCAGCGCTTTGCGCCAAACGCAAGGCACATCGCTCATTTTGATATCGACCCATCGGAAATCGACAAGGTCAAAAACGTCTCCTGGCATCACACGGGCGTACTGACAGACGACCTCGAGCAAATCGTCGCCTATGCCCAACGCATCGACTATCAGAAATCGTTCTCGGTCTGGCATCAGGAAATTGCCGATCTGAAGGACACGCACGCGCTTGATTTTGACCGCGATAGCGAATTGATTCAGCCCAATGCGGTGATCGAGGCCATCAACAATATCACGGGTGGCGAGGCTATCATTACGACCGGTGTCGGACAGCATCAAATGTGGGCCGCGCAGTATTTCGACTTCAAGGAACCGCGCTTGTGGCTGACGTCGGGCAGTATGGGCACGATGGGTTTCGGTCTGCCGGCGGCGGTCGGGGCGCAGTTTGGCGTACCGGAAAAGCTCGTCATTGATATCGACGGTGATGCCAGCATCCGCATGAACCTGGGTGAGCTGGAGACGGTCACGACCTATGACCTGCCGATCAAGATTGTCGTGCTGAACAACTTTGGGGATGGCATGGTGCGACAGTGGCAAAAGCTCTACTACAAGGGCCGATTGTCAGCCAGCGACAAGTCACTGCACCGTAAAGACTTCGTTCGTGCAGCCAAAGCCGATGGTTTCGAGTTCGCCGTGCGTCTTGATGACAAGCGCAAACTCGCCGAAGTTATCGCGGACTTCATCGCCTTCGACGGGCCCGCATTTTTGGAAGTCATTATTGATCCGGACGCATCGGTCTACCCGATGGTTGGGCCAGGCCAGAGTTATGCCGAAATGATTACCGGAGAGTTCATCGCCAGTCGCAGTCCTGACAAGGACAAAGACCTCTCTCAGACCGAGTCATTCTGACAAGCTGAATAGTGCGCGAGCGCGCGATCAAGCATGTGATCGTCGATGTTACCGCCTGATAGCGTGAGGATGGTTGTCTTAGCTGCAGCATCCAGTTTGCCGGCGAGCAAGGCAGCGAGGCAGACTACGCCACCGGGCTCAACGACCAGCCGAAGTTCGTGGCGTGCGTAACCAATGGCATACAACACGTCCTCGTCGGATACGGTTAGCACGTCCGTAAGCGCCGTCGCGTTGATGGGAAACGTCAGCTCACCCGGGACTGGCGTTAGCAATGCGTCACAGATCGATTTCGCATCACGCGGGTTTCGAAGCCGCTCGCCCGCCCGCAGCGAACGACGCGTATCATCGGCTTTGTCGGGTTCGACCGCATAAAGATGCGTCGCCGGTGAGCGCTCTTTCATCACTGTGGCAATGCCGGCCGTGAGTCCGCCGCCACCACAACAGACCAAGACCTGACTTGGCAACGTGCCCGCCAGCGCCGGGTCATGGACTAACTCCAATCCGACCGTGCCTTGCCCGGCAATCACTGGCAGATGGTCATATGAAGGAATCAATGGCAGTCCCTGCG
Organism: Pseudomonadota bacterium; assembly: GCA_039033695.1. Lineage (GTDB taxonomy): Bacteria > Pseudomonadota > Gammaproteobacteria > Steroidobacterales > Woeseiaceae > CALBPI01. The sequence goes on from JBCCCC010000007.1 coordinate 10,312, forward strand.
CGGTCGCGATCTGGCGAGCGATTGCCTCACGATCTTCGCGATAGCGGTCGTAGCAAACAATCCTTGCACCCAGCGCTCGCACGGCCGCTGTCTTCCCCGCTGGCGCATCGTGGGGCATGACGATGGTTGCCGGAACGCCAAACAGGTGTGCCGCCAAGGCAACACCCTGGGCATGATTACCAGATGACCAGGCGACAACGCCGCGCGCCCTGGCTTGTTCAGAAAGACACGCGAGCGCGTTGTAAGCCCCCCGTATCTTGAATGAACCCATGCGTTGCAGATTCTCGGGCTTCAGCAGTACACGCCCACGCAGCCGCTCGTTCAGGCAGCGAAACTCAAGCAGTGGCGTATGGTTGATGACGCCATGCAATCGTTGTGCTGCAGCATGGATGTCTTCCATCAGCGTGTCGGCATGTTGTGTCGCATCATTCATTGCCTGCCAAGGATACCGGTGCAGACGCGATAGGAGCCAGCTTTCCGGGCCCATGCGCGACGACAGTTCTTGTGGATCAAGGCAAGCTTGCGACGCCGCATACCTCAACGGGCTTGCGTTATGTCTGGTCGATTCGCGCGTTTGGCGTCACCGAAACGCGCGCCCGTCATCAAGCCCGATAACCACAACGCTGCTCGCGCGGGATAATCAAAGGTGACGCAGCAGAACCGTGGTAACCCGTCGATACAGTGCCTCACGGCGATAAGCCAGGCATCCTGACGGCGGCAGACAGATGGCAGAGACTCAGCAAGACACGCGATACCTCATACAAATTCATACCACCGTTTGCCGCCTGATGTGCGGCTAGGCTACTCTTGAATCGTAGTTGACGGTGTATCCAACACGCGAAAACGGCCACGCATGAAGCAGACCAATCACGGCACAGACGAGTTCATTCTGATAATGCTGAGCATTGCGGGCGCCCTTGCAGTGCTGCCATTTGCGATCATTCGCTACATGAACGGCGAATGGCTGCTGTACACGCTGGACTCGGTGCTCATCATTGGACTGATGGCGCTTGCAGTGTTCGTCTATCGCACCCATCGAATCAGATTTGCCAGCTTTGCAGTCACATTGCTGTGCCTCACGGCAATTATCGGCACAATCTATATTAAAGGGATATCACAGGTATTCTGGGCGTTCCCCGCTGTATTGATCCTGTTCTATTTGCTGCGACCGGTCGAAGCCTGCCTGATCAACTTTGTGGGATTAGCCGTGTTGGCGCCGAAGCTCTACAGCAGCACGGATGCGCTAACGATGATGACGATCCTGATGACCGTGGGCGTCACAATCGCTTTCTCGTACGCGTTCTCGTCATTAACAGCGCGTCAGCGGAGTCAGCTCGTGCGCATGGCCACGCGCGACCCGCTAACTGGCGCCAATAACCGTCGTGCACTGGGTCAGAAAATGCACGAACTGATCGCAGCGCATAGACGCAAACCCGTTGTCGCGTCTTTGCTGCTCATCGACCTTGATGATTTTAAACAGATTAACGACGTTTTTGGCCATGCCGCCGGCGATGATGTCCTGATTGGCGTCGTTGCAGTGATCAAGCAACGCATCCGAGAGACCGATACGGTTTACCGTATTGGCGGCGAGGAGTTTCTGATCATCGCTGAGGGTGCCAACAATGCAGTCGCCAACAAGTTGGCCGAAGACCTGCGCTGTGTCGTCGAAAAAGCGCGGTTGGTTGAGTCGCGGGTTGTGACTATCTCTGTCGGCATCGCGCAGCTCGTCGATGGCGAGACCACGGATGACTGGCTCAGGCGCGCGGACAAGGCCTTGTATTCAGCGAAAGACGCGGGGCGCAATACTACTGTGAGCGCGCCGATGCTCAGCGAACACGACGTTTCGCGCCTTGACGCTGAGCGCGCTGCGTCCTGAGCTGCCGCCGTTAGCGGGTCGTCAGTCGCTGGCCTTCGCCGGCGCATCCAGTAATTGATTGATTTCCAGCCAGTATCCGTCAGGATCTCGAATCATCGTCACGTTGACCTTTATCTTGCTGCCGTCGGCACGTGGGTACTCGACGATGCTGGGTGCATCAACCACCTGAACGCCGGGCGATGACGCCACCTTTTGCCAACGCTCGTCGAGGTCACTTGCGTTGATTACAATAATCGGATCGCCGGGAACCGGCTCATCAAAATGCTCTTGACGTTGCGGCTTTAATGGGCGGATGTATTGCAATAGCCCGATAACACCGACGAAGTCATCGTTCGCCTGCAATAAGACCAAACGTCGTTTTCGTTCTTCACCATTATCCATCGGGCTAGTGATCATCTGATCGTAGATCACACGCAAGCCCAGCGCGTCGCGATACAACGCCAATGACTGATCCGCGTCATTCACGATAAGGGTGGTCCGGCGCACATCGACGGGTATTCGTTCGGCAGTGTCCACAGGCGCCGCAGCCACACAATGCACACACAATACCGCAGAAATTAGAACGCTCGCCCGAGCCATCGCAAAACGCATGTTATCCCCTCTCCATCTTTGGTCCAGTAGTAGTCGGCGGCACGCCAACCACAGCATCTCGTCCCGCAGATTCGCCAACAGCGCGATAAACCCTAGCCTATCCGTTCGTCACTGTCGACAGAGTCTAGGCGCGCCGCGATCATCTGCTCGCGCGTTCTGCAGGGCAGTCAGCGAAGCAGCTGCGCGCTATCGCAATGCCAGCAACTCGCCGCTCCGATTGGACTGCCGGGCGGTATCTCAGGCTCAGCCGCAATGGCATTGGCGGGCAGCTCGCCATTCTCGAGATAACTCGTTACCGCCGACGATAACCAGCGCCGCATATCGGGCGCAATCGACAGCGAGCTGCGTCCTTCGAGCAACGCCGAAACGCGCGCGAGTGTCGCGCGCGCCGCCGCTCGGACCGCCGCCGACGCCGAATGATCGCTATCCAAATGCATGAGCATGGACAAGTATTGCTCCTGCACCACAGCCTGCACACTGGCTCGCGCCTCGCCGCGCGCGCCGGTATCGAACACCACAGCCGTGGTCTGGTCGAGCAATTCACGCAAACCCAATGCTCTGCCATCCAGCCTATGCGTTGCTGCAACACGACCAAGTCGCGCCGGATTGAGTAACGCCCGCAGCGTAATGCGGGCCGCCGCGCCAGCAGCGGTGAGCGGATCAAATAGCGGCGACACCGTCGAGTCTATTCGTTCACGGCCAAGAATCGGCTCCCACGGCTGGATGGGTGGTTGCATCAGGCTAACGATACTCTGGTCGATAGCCAACACATCCGATGAGAGGGTTTGCAGCACTGCGGCAAGCGCGCGCCGCTGATCTTGAGCAGGTACCGGCGTGACCCGCCGACCTTTGCTAGCCGCCAGCGCGTAGCCAAACTCGTAGCCGCCGATGAATTTGGCCGCAGCCAATGTCTGGTATCGATGGTAGAGATAAACTGGCGCAAACACCGTCTGCAGGTCTGACTGTGGCTGCTCAGATTGCAGCGCGCCAATATCGAAATTGGCCAATGCGATCCTTCGCACATTTAGCGTCTCACGTAGACTCTCAACCGGGTCGCTGCCGTTGTCCCAGAGACTGCCGTAAGGGTGGGCCGCCGAGATGGGGCGTGAATGCGTGTCTGCCACGAATCGCAGCCCCGCTGTTTCAGCATCCCTGATCAACGCCTCGAGCTGCTCATCCTGGTCCATTCCGGCGGGAAACTCGCTGTATAACCATGCGACGGTAAACAGGTCCCACGCGCCCATACCGGCAGCATATGCCGCGGAAAAGTCCAGGCTGTTGTCGTCGGACACGCGAACCCACGGCGCAGGATAATCCATGACGGATGCGCGATCATTGCTACTGGCTGCCATGTTATGAGCGAAACCCAATGCGTGGCCAATTTCATGCGCAGACAACTGCCGAATTCGGGCCAATGCAATCTGTAATGGGTCATCCGCAGACGCACTGCCCGTGTTGTCGGCACCGGCCAGGCCCTCAAAGATCATCCGATCCTGGCGCACACGCTGACTACCGAGAATGACATGACCTTTCAGCATTTCTCCTGTGCGCGGGTCAGAAACGCCACCGCCATAGGACCAACCACGAGTCTGCCGATGCACCCACTGCACCACGTTGTAGCGAACATCGAGCGGATGCACGTCGTCGGGCAACAACTCTGCGCGATAGCCATTCTCAAACCCGGCAGCCTCGAACGCATCTGCCCACCAACGTGCACCATCGAGCAACGCGCTGCGAATTGGCTCAGGCGCGCCAGAGTCAATATAGAAAACGATAGGTTTGACGACAGGGCTGCGGGCTGCGCCCGGATTCGTCTTCTGGAGCCGATAGCGACGCGCCAACCGTTGCGGCAACTGCCCCGCCAGTGGTTGGCTGAAATCATAGAACGAGACATCAATCGCACCACTGCGCTGATCAAACGTTCTCGGCGCGAATCCGTCATCCGGCAAACGTACAAAACTGTGATGCAAGGTCAGTGTGACAGCGCGCGCATCCGGCGTTGTCGCAAAAACCTCACTGCCCGGCTCGCGGCTGGCAAACGTCAGCTTCGCCTCGAGCTCAACATTTTCTGGAAAGGCCAGCTGCTCGCCCGCGACAAAACTACGCGCCGTATCCAGAGAGAAGCTGCCTTGTCCTGTGCGCGCCAGCCGCGAGGTGACATCCAGGGCGTCACGTGTGAGAAAGCTCTGCATATCCACGAGCAAGCGGCCATCATCCGCGGTTGCAAGAATCTCACCGGACCAAAGGACAGACGTCGCAAATGATTCACGCACAGCGGCGATCTCATTCGCGTTCTCCGTAGCGGCAATATAGTCGGTGTTGATAGCTTCGACGATGACGCGCTTGCCGACGCGCTGAAATGAAACAATCTTGCCGTCATTACCCGCACCGCGATCCAGTCCGACGGGATTCGAACCCAGGCCCGACCGCAGACGTGCCGCGTAGATGAACTCTCCCATGTGTCCGTCGGGCCCAGCTGCCGGCAGTGTTGACAGTAACGTGCCGCCGTCCGGACTGACATGGATATCGAACAGACCTTGCCGCGTCTCCAAACCCTGTATTGCCTTGGCAACCTCCCGGTCGCCCGCGGTACCGGTAGTGCAGACGGCGCAGGCCGCAATAGTGAGAAGCGCATAGAAAAATCTTGGCAAAATGAAGACTCCGATCTTGGTCGACGCGCATAGCCGCCGGCCGTTTGTGTGCTGGTAAGCAGTAAACCCTACCGCGCAAGGTCAGCGCCCGCAATGAACCTGACCCGAATCACCATGGCTGGTAGCACATTCCAATATCGCTATTTATGTGAAACAGCATATTTTTTATGTTTCACGTAAATTTATTGTTGTTTTACGTTGTTCGCTGTGTCAATATGACGACATGGATATACAAATCAACCTAGATATCGAAATGGCCCGCAGCAAGATGTCGCTCACCGAGCTGTCTCAGCGCATCGGCATTTCCATGACCAACCTTTCACTGCTCAAGAACGGCAAAGTCAAAGGCATACGCTTTGCAACGCTCGCGGCCATTTGCGAGGCGCTGCAATGCCAGCCTGGCGATATTTTGTCTTACCCGAAACCGCAAGCATCGTCAGCCGACGGTGTTAATGCTGAAACTGCACGAGGAACCCTTCATGAATAACAATGACTACCTGCTACCCGGGATCGCCGCATTGATTCTCGCCCTGCTATTTCCAAGCTACTGGATCATCGAGGCGGTAATCGTCGAGTTTGACTTTGCCTCGTTGCAGGTAAAGCACAGCACCGGCGTGATGCGCCTGGTGTTTGCACTGACCGGTGCATTGGCGATCGCTGTGTACATGGGTCTGAAGCAACAGTTGATCGACCATCACAATTATCGCGGCGTGGATATTGTGTTGGCGCTGATCATCGGCGTCTGCGTCGTCTTCTACGGTGGTGTTCTTGTCGTTGAAATGCTGTCGCCAATGCTGGGTGAGGTCAACGGCGAGTTGATTCTGTCCATCATCTGGATCGGCGGCATCATGACATTCGGTGTGCTGGATATTGTCTTGGGTGCGTTGTTGCTCAAAGAACGCCGGGAGCTGCCGGGCTTGCTGCGCGGATTTGCGATCGTCAACTTGATCATGGGTGTGTTCGAGGTGACGCTTATATTCGCGTTTCTAACGATACTCATCTACCCCATTGCGCTTATTCTGCTGGCTCTGAACTTTCTGCGCCAACCCGAAGCCATCGAAATCGTATGACTCATTGAGTCCTGCAGCCCATGCTAGCGCGCATCCGAGCGGATGCGCGCTACGCTGCTCCATTGCAATCTTGAACTAGTCGGTAACTGGCGACATTCGACGCAACTGCCGATCGTGCCAGCGCGCGCAGAACAGCAACGCGGTAATTGCACCAAGCAGCGCCAGCGCCATGTCGGACTGCGTGTCCCACACATAACCCTGAGTGCCCAGAAACGACTCGGCGGCTTGTGAGGACAGCAAGGCCACCCACCATTCGATCAACTCGTAAAACGCACTGAACGCCAGACAAAAGCAAACGACGAAAAAAGCACGCCATATGGGTTGCCTGATGACGTCGCGACGGATCACGATTTCACGAGCAATCAGTGCTGGCACAAACCCTTGCACGAAGTGCCCGAGCTTGTCGTAATTGTTGCGGCCGCCGCCAGTCCATTCGGCGATCCAGTCGAATAGCGGCACCCTCGCGTAGGTATAGTGACCACCAATCATCAGAATGACGCAATGCACAAGTATCAATACGTACACCAAAGGCGTCAGGGGGAATACACGACGAGTTGCGACCAACACCACCAGACCGATCACGGCTGGTGCCACTTCTAGCGCCCAGGTTATACGGTCGAAAGGATCGATCGCAGACCAAACAAGCACGATGCAAAAGACACCCAACCATGCAGCCGTCGCTAACATGTCAGGCTTCTGCCAAAGGTCGAAACAAGCGCGCTATCGCATTGCCACGCCAAAACGATTGTTGGCGGCACACGATTGCGGACCACACTAGTTAATCTTGACCAGGCCAAGTTGATTCGAGCTCGACTGGTGAATCAATAGATTGTTGTCGCGGGTGACCCAGACATGACGGATGATGCCGACCCCCGAAGGGATCGCCCAGCTCTGAAACGCTTCCGTGTCGGGATCGAATCTAACCAGTGCATCCGGCCGCATACCGGACTCGTTGTACCAGATCTTGTCGTCGATGACGGCGATGGCATAGGGATGCGACTGCGGACCGCTCGGTGAATCCCATTGTTTGATCTCGCCGGTCGACGGGTCAAGGCGGCCAATGCGACCCAGCGACGAGTTCACGAACCAAATTACGCCCTTGCTATCGATATCGAGCCGCCTGATGCGCGTGCGCTCATCGGGTACCTCATAATAGCGAATCGCCATCGTGTCGGGGTCAACCGCGCCCAGCTTGTTCGTGCCGTTGTAAGCGACCCACACCGTACCATCGGGCGCGACCTTGATACCATAAGGTCGCGGCTCTGTAGGCACCTCGATAATGTCACTGGTTTCCGGGTCGAGCCGTCCGAGCACGGCCGCACGCTGTGCAGTAAAGTACAAAAAACCGTTCGGATGAAAAACACCCGTATGCGGGTCACCCGCCTCTGTTTTGAACTCAGTGATTGATCCGGTTTCAGGGTCAAGTACACCGACAGTTGCATTGCTGTTACCCATGTACCAGATATTGCCTGCATCGTCTGGCAGGATGGAGTGCGGACGCGCAGCTGGCGGTAGCGGGTACTCGCGCATGGCACCGGTGTTTGGATCCAGTCGCCCGATCAGGCTCGCCCACATGCCGGTCCACCAGTAGGCCCCATCCGGCGACTCGATGGGATCGCGGGTGCGTTGCCCCAACGTTGGCGTTGTCCATTCGATGATATCGATTTCCGTGCTGCCGGGTACCAGCGTCGGCCTGCGCGTGAGATCTTCCGGGAAATGCTCGGCAAGATACGTCGCTATCGCATCGGATTCACGGCCGGGCAATGCCACCATCGTGGCCATCAGCCACTGCCAACCCGCGACATCGTAGCCGGCTGTTCGCAGTATCGTCGACGCTCGATGGCAGGACAGACAATGGCGCTCGACCAGCGCTTTGGCGGCGCCGTCAGGCAGCGCATCCTGGTGCTCCGATTGCGCGTACAACGGCGTTGCGGCGCAGCTCGCTAGCAGCGCCGCAATAAACAGCAACCGAGTCGGACGGCTTACCATGCCACGCCATAGTCCTCGCCGTAGTCACTTGCCGCACCCCACATCGAACCGTTCTCACGATCGAAATAGATTGCTGTGATCGGGCTATATGTTCTGTCCACAACCTCCACATCATAACCTTTGTCACGCAGACCGCTGACAACCCACGCCGGCATTTTCCGGCTCACCTGCAATCGACCAGGCTCGGCCTTGTGAGCACCAAATGAACTTTGCATTTGGTAACTCGTGATGTTGTGGGCCTCAGCCGCCTGTTGCACGTTCATGTCGAACTCGACCATGTTGAGAAAGAACTGCAACAGGTTCTGATCTTGTGAGTCGCCGCCCTGAACGGAGAATGCCAGCATCGGCGCGCCATCTTTGAGCGCGATCGACGGTGTCAGCGTCGCGCGTGGTCGCTGTCCGGGCGTCACGACGTTGAATGGGTTCAGGCCCTCATCCAGCACGAAACTCTGCATGCGCTGACTCATCCCAATGCCGGTATCGCCAGCAATAAAGGCCGGAATCCAACCGCCGCTCGGCGTGATGGACACGACCCAGCCATCAGCATCGGCCGCTTGTATCGATGTCGTACCGGCAAAGAATGCGTCGTCGTTCGTCATGATACTGGCTTGTTGAAACCCGTCTGTGCCATCAGCCTCTGCCGCGGGCGGCACTGGCGTCCATCGCTCCAGTAAATCAAGGTACGGGTTTTTGTCGCCTTGAAAGGGGTACGGGTCTCCCGGTTTGGTTTCGGCATCATTGCGATTCGGATTGATCAGGGTCCGCCGCGCAGCGGCATACTCTTTCGATAACAGCCCTTGCACCGGCTCGGCTGGCGGCGTGTATGGATCGCCATAGTAAAAGTCACGATCAGCAAACGCGAGATTCATGGTCTGATAGAGCGTATGGATGTATCGAATGGTGTTGTAACCCATGCCTTTCAGGTCCATTCCTTCAAGGATATTCAGCGCCTGCAGCATGACCGGTCCCTGAACCCAGGTCGTCAGCTTGTATACCTCAATGTCCTTGTAGGTCGTGCTGACCGGCTCCTCGATGTAGACCTGCCACTTATCCAGGTCCTCAAGGGTCATCAGCCCGCCGTATTCGGCCGTCGCGCGTACCAGCTCCTCTGCGATATCGCCTCGATAGAAGCGCTCATAGGCAGCATAAATGGCATCTTTGCGCGATGCGCCAGCCGCCAAGGCCTCACGCTCTGCATCCACAAGCTTGCGCAATGTCGCGAGCAAGTCGGTTTGCGTGAATATCTCACCCGCAACCGGTGCGGCGCGTTTGTCGGGGTTTTCCGCGTCGAGATGCGGCAGAAACACATCACGCGAGTACGACCACCTCGAAATCACGTCGCGGCGCCGCTCCATGTTGTCGGCCTGGGACTTCTCGATCGGATATCCCTCGGCCATTTGCATTGCTGGCGCGAGTACTTCTTGCAAACTCAGACTGCCGTACTCCGCGAGCATAACCATCAATCCGCCCGGGGTACCTGGTGTCACTGCCGCGAGCGGCCCATACTCCGGGGGATACTGCATGCCCCGGTCACGAAAGAACTCGGCGGTCGCACCGGTCGGTGCAACGCCCAGCGCGTTAATCCCAACGACCTTGCGCGTGTTGGGGTCAAAAATCAGCGCCTGTGTTTCACCGCCCCAACCAAGCGTATCCCACATCGTTGAGGTTGCGGCGAGCATGGCACAGGCAGCGTCGACAGCATTTCCACCCCGACCGAACGTCATGGCACCGGCCGTCGCCGCAAGCGGTTTACCGGTTACCGCCACCCAATGCTTGCCGTGCAGCACGGGCTTGACCGTATCGTCGGCGAGCGCGGGCGCCACGGTCAGGCCCACGGCTATCGCGGCGGTGGCCAGATAGCGATGTAACAAACTGATCCAACGCAAAAACAATGCAATCATCGGTCGTATCCCGGCAGCGTAGTAACGCCGATGATAGCTGACGGATTTGCGATATGCAGGTCGCTCTCGCCGGTGTGCCACGTGAGCAATTTCCCAACGCGCGCGCAGATCAGGCATCCGGGCAAAGCCTTGCGCGCGCTGCTCCAACATTTTCCGGGGGCGTCGAGCACAACAATGCAGGCGCAACCCAACTGTCGGCACCCTTTACACTCGTAATTCTGCACACCACTACCCTGCCCCACGAAAGGCCATACCCTATTGTTTTAGTTCGCTTTTTCTTTTGTGGCCCTTTTTTTGCTTAGTCTAGCCTAGACATTTAATCATTCTGGCCGCTGGGCCAGCTGGGACAAACTCATGAAAAACAATCTGGTCTCTCTTGCGGCAGTGATCGTTCTCGCGGCGCCTGCAAATGCAACCATCATTGACGTGTCAGAAGAACTGAGCACGCTGGGCACTGCGGCCGAAATTCTGGCAAGCGCACCAACAACCATCGAAGACGACACGACCACCAACACGGGCCAGCAGGGTTTCGACGAACAGCAGGGCGTTACACTGGCAGCGTCACTCGCAGTCGACGGTGGTTTCGTTGCTGAAGGCAGCACCGTAGACAGCCACATGATCTTCCTGAATACCGAGAACAACAGGCGCGCCGAGCACACCGTCACATGGACCTTCAGTGGCGACATTCTGGGTATCATGTCTGATCAGGGCGGTACGCTGGAAGCAGCTTCCAATGCCATCCTGGGTGCAACTGGCACAACGTACCCGGGCAGCTTCAATGCACGCGGGCTGGAAAGCGATGTCACCAATTGCAGCAACGACTGCTATTCGATTTCCGGCAACACGCTGACCGTATTCATGCGTGTCACCGAACCTGGTGATTGGATCCGTGTTGTCACACAAGCGCAGGTACCCGCGCCAGCGACGCTTGCACTGCTGGGTCTCGGCCTTCTGGGTCTGGGCTTCGGGCGTCGTAATCGCCGCGCCTAATCCGAGCACAAAGTTCAGGTTTGAAAAACCCCGCGCCAGCGGGGTTTTTTTTGGCCAAAACCTGTTGTTGCCACGATATGGCGCAACTCCAGCGATCAGTGCACCCTAGAGCGTTGCCAGACACGCTAGTCCATCGCATGATGCTAGCTCGAAGGATGCCGATCCGTCGCAGCGGTGGTTTGCAGCGACTGGCGGCCCCGGCGGCAAGATCCATGTAGAGGATAATGAGCTACACCGCGCTAAAGAATCTTCACATACTGCTCGCTGCTGTCACGCTAACGGGCTTCATCTTGCGCGGCTACTGGGCACTCAGTTCGTCCCCGCTGCGCCAGCAGCGCTGGGTACGCGTTGTGCCACACGTCATCGACACGGTGTTCCTGCTTGCCGGCGTCGCGATGGTTTTACAACTCGCAATCAATCCGATAATGACACCATGGTTGCTGGCAAAGATTGGCGGACTGCTTGGCTACATTGTACTCGGCAGCATTGCGCTAAGACGTGGTCGCACGCGCCGCCAACGATTACTGGCATTGCTCGGCGCAGTGTCGTGTTTTGTCTATATAGTTGGCGTGGCCGTACATAAAACGCCTGCCAGCTGGTGGACACTGGCATAATTGATGATGTCGCTATCGCTGACGACGATGACAACCGGCACGACGGTTCTCATGGCGCCAGCATCGCGATGGCGAGCCGCCTGTTCAACAAGAAAGAACTACTAATGCTGACAACCTCTCACAACCGCGGACCTGCCGCCGCGATTGCATGGCTATGTGCTGCTTTCGCGTCTGTGTCGTCGCTCGACACCAGTGCGGCCGATGGCGGTGAGATCGACGAAATCGTTGTCACCGCAACGCGCAGACCCGTCGCTAGCGATAGCGTTAGCACACCGATTAGCGTCATCGACGTTTCCGCCGGCAAGCTCGGGCCGGTGACCGATGCGCTCGGTGCTCAGAGTGGCGTCTTTCTGCAACAGACCACCCCGGGACAGGGCGCCGCCATCGTGCGCGGGCTGAAAGGTTCCGCCGTGCTGCATCTGGTGGACGGCATGCGTCTGAACAACGCGATTTTCCGCAATGCCCCGACACAATATCTGGCACTGGTACCTAGCGAAAGCGTCGAACGAATGGAGCTCGTCCGCGGCACTCCGGCGTCGTTGTACGGCAGCGATGCAATCGGCGGCGTCATCAATGTCATTACGCGAACGCCTGAGTTCTCGTCTGATGATCTCATGCTTCGAGGCGACACCAGCTTGTCATTGAGCTCGGCGGAACTCGGGCGGCGAGTCGCGGGCACCGTCGAGTTTGGCAATGCGATGGCAGCCGCTACGGTCTCTGCCGCATGGCAAGATACCGGCAACCGGCGTACCGGCGGCGGCAGTCGGCTGGCTTTCGGCGAATACATGGCCAGGTCACTGGGGGTTGTCGTTGCGGTCACACCGAGCGACTCGCATCGTTGGCGCCTCAATCTGCAATCAGAGGAACAACCGGCGACGCCGCGCGTTGATGCCTTGATCGCCGGCTTCGGGCAAACCGAGCCAGCGTCCGAAGCGTTCGAGTTCACACCCAATCGTCGTTTTTTCGCTCACGCGAGCTATGACAACACAGAAGGTGCGCTGGGGCTCAACTGGAGCGTTGATGCAGCCTGGCAACGAATTGATGATGACAGGACGACGCGCGACTTCGGTGCTGACCAGCAGCGTCAGGAAGACAATCGCAGCGATTTGCTCGGACTCACTACGAGCGCCAGTTACGATAACGGCATCAACAGCTGGATCGTTGGCGGCGAGTTCTATCATGATCGCGTCGCCAGCCAACGCCGCGAACGCGACATCCTGACCGGGGACAGCGCACAACTAACGTCACGATTTCCGGACGGCGCAGCGATCACAACGGCGGCGGCCTTTGCCAACGGCGCACGACAGATTACCGAAACGCATCGACTGCAAGGTGGGCTACGTTACACCCAAGTGAGCATCGACGTGCCACGAACATCTGTGACGCCCGAAACAACGATTGACCTCGGTAACATCAGCGCCGACCTCGGCTGGCGCTGGCAACTCGGCGATTCACTCACGCTTGTTGGCAATGTCGGTGCAGGCTTCCGCGCGCCCAATATCTTTGACCTCGGTACGTTTGGTAATCGCCCCGGAAACCGTTTCAACGTTGCCAACACTGACCTGGATGCAGAGCATGTCTTGCAAGCGGATGCGGGGCTGCGTTATCGGTCCGACAGCATTAGCGGACAGGTTGTTCTTTACCGCCTGCGGTTTGATGATCGCATCACCTCGGTGTTGACCGGCGAGGTCACTGCCGATGGCCGTGACATTGTCCAAAGTGTCAATGCGGCACAAACTGATATTAATGGTATCGAGGCGCGAGTCACGATCACACTCAGTGAACGGCTGCGCTCATCGCTCTACATGGACTATAGCCGCGGTGAGCAGCGGGTTGGCGCTGACAGCGACGAACCCGCGGACCGGATGCCACCGATGCATGGCGAATGGCGGTTCACCTATACCAGTGACTCGGACCATCGCTTCGATGGCTGGCTGCAGTTTGCGTCGCGGCAGGACCGGCTGAGTGCGCGTGATGTCGGCGACAGCAGAATCAACCCTGAAGGCACGCCGGGATGGGCCATCGTTGGCGTCTCTTGGCAGGCCGATATCGCCGACGGCTGGTCGTTGTCCGTGACAGCGAACAACCTGCTGGATAACCGTTTTCGGCGTCACGGCTCCGGCATTGATGCCGCGGGTCGCGATATGTCGGCAACGTTGCAATACCGTTGGCAATAAGCGCTCACTCGCAAAGCGTGGCGACGATCAACGATCGCCAGATCCGCTGTCCAGCTTAGCCAAATTGCGTTGCCTGTTCGAAGGGCAATGCCATTCAGTCATGACAGCCCTGCCTGCCGCTACAGTTCGGCCTGCGGCAACGTCTTGCCGCCGGACCAAGCGGTAGTTAGTGGTGGCAGCGAGACCTTGCTGGTGTGGGTATCCTAACCTCGACTATGCGGAGGCCGGGGTATCGATCGGCTTCATCAACAGGTCGGCAGTATCCGGGCAAAGCTGCGAGAATTCGCTGGTTGCGCGAATCGCGTCCGGGACATTGGCCCGATCCACCTGGCGATACCCGAGCGACTCGAAAAAGTTCGTCGCCGTGGTCGTGAGTAAGTACAGCGATACCAGACCTCGCCGCGCGGCGTGTTGCTCCAGCGCCGCGACCAGCGCCTGTCCGCAGCCCTGACCCTGCACGGCGCTTGTCACGGCCAGAGAACGCAACAAACCAACGTTCCCAAGGACCTGCAAACCGATCACCCCATCGGGAGCATCAGGGGCACCGCAGCCGATGAAATCCGTTGGATCTAGCGACGCGAGGTCCTCACTGGGCAACCCGGCTTCGTCCAGCAGTTGTGCGACGCGGCTCATGGGCGGCGATGGATGCAAGTGATTCGTTGGCATGGTGAGCTCCGGATTCGTTCAACTAAACTGCGTGCAACAATTGATCAACCTTGGCCGCACAAATGAAATCGTTAACGGACAGCCCGTTGATGGCATTGGTCGTCCACGTCAAATCACAACGACCATAGCGCACGCACATCACGGGGTGATGGCCCTCGGTATTGGCGATCCACGCGACCGCATTTGCGAAAGCCATCGTACGATTAAAACCGGCAAAGCCGATTTCGCGGTACAGCGCTCGACCGTCATCAACAATCGACCACTCGGGTTCCAGAGACGTCTTGAGCTCCGCAGCCTGATGCATATCAAGTGGCGCCACGCCGCCCTCACAAGGAGCGCAACGGCGCTCCCGCAAAGCCGCCGCTCCGGGACGGTCACCGCTCACCGGCTCGCCCCGGGCGCCGCTTCAGCCACCGCTTGTGCGCAGACTGCATTCATTACGCTCATCGCCCTTTGCCACCAAATCAAAGCCAATCACGCATTAAGCACCCGAGGTAACACCTTACAAAATCGGGCGACATCCTCAAGCTTACCCATCGACACACGCGACCACGCGTCGTAATCCATATACTGCCCGCGAATCTGAATGTTCTGCGCCGCTAGTGCTTCTTGCAACCGGTTGGCCGTGATACCGGACTTGAAGTAAACAAAATTGGCGGCCGAAGGCAGTACCTCGACACCCAGTTTCTGCAGCGCATCCGCAGTCATCTGCCGCGCCTCAAGGATCTTGCGACGGGATCGTTCAACAAATGCGCTGTCCTCAAAACAACCAATGGCGGCTGCCAGTCCGACGCCCGACATCCAAGTCATATTGGCGCCTCGAATGGTCTTGGCGACTTCCGGCTGCGAAAGGGTATAGCCCACACGCAAACCCGCCATGCCATAGAGCTTGGAGAATGTGCGCGATACAACAACGTTATGCCCTGCCTTGACCAAATCAACGCAACTGTTCGCAACGGGGTCATCTGTTAACTCCATATAGGCTTCGTCAACAACCACCAGAGTCTTGCCGGCCATACGTTTGACCACCGGCTTAAGTGTTGCGGCATCCGTCAGCAATCCGGTCGGATTATTGGGGTTACAAAGCGACACGAAGCCGGTATCGCCGTTGACCAGTGCTTCTATCGCCGCAAGGTCGATACTCATGTCTGACTGCATCGGGGCGCGCTTCACCTCAGCCAGCCCCAACCGCTTCGCATACATGACTGTTGCATCGAAAAACAGGCGAGGCGCGACGATCGGGCCTCGCCGACCATAAACCATCGCGATCGCACTGAGCGCCTCAGCAGAACCAGTCGACAGCGTTACCTGTTCCGGCGACACACCGTGCGACCGCGCGATCATCTTTGTCAATACAGGCGTTGCGCCCATCGCGTAATAGGCGCCCTTGCGATTCGCGTAATCCGCCATCCGCAACGCCGACGCCGCGGGGCCGTAGGGGTTCTCGTTGTTGTTGAGCCTGGCGACCCCTGCCTGCGGCCCGAGGAGTTCCGAACCACCCGGCAATGAAGTGAAGGCACCAAGCTCCTCGGCGCGTTGCGCGGCAACCGATGAGCAACCGGTTGCGGCAAGAGAAGCACCCGCCGCACCCAGTAAGAATGTTCGACGTGATGTGGCCATCAATTCACAATTCCCGAGTGTTTCGGTTAATGTTTCACGGAGTGACGCTGGTTTCAACCTGTAATCACCAGTTCGTGGTGCTGCAAAGCGGAAAGGCACTGGCGCTCATCGCCGCCAGTGCCCTTCTCTGTCGCCGCCGCAGACCAAACTGTGACGGTCTTTGACAACTCAATCAGTCTTGTCGACGTCAGTCATTAGCAACGTCGTAATTGGCAACGCCATGCTCTGCCGTATCTGTTCGATAGAACGTCACCGTGACACGACGCTGCAGTGCCAACTCATCCGCGCTGCGCACGGCGTCGGCTTGATCGATGATCGGCTCACCGCGACCGAACGTCTGAATACTACCGGGTGAGATGCCTGCGTCCATCAGCAAGCCGCGCACTGTCTCCGCTCGCTGCAGTGACAACGCGGCATTGTACTCAACGCTGCCGCGCGGATCCGCATAACCATCAATCTGCACGGCGAGCCCAGGCGTTGCCGACAGCAGCTCGGCAATACTGGCAATACGGGTATCCAGGTCCTGGGGCAGCTCGGTCTCATCGGTCCGGAACGGCAGGTTGAACTCCAACCCTTTGCCAAGCAGTGTGTACAACTCACGCACACCGCTCTCATCCAGCGTCGTCAATTCCTCGCGCAACAATCGGCTATCGGTCTTCTCGTCGCGCAAAGCAGCGCTCGTCACGGCCAGCTCACCACTCGTGTGCGCGAGCTCGGCGCTAAGCTTCTCGACCTTTACATCCTTTTGATGTGAACGGTCACCGAAGACAGCGCCGAGGGCGGCGCCAATCACGATGCCGGGTGGTCCGCCGACCGCACCACCAATGACCGCACCAGCGCCGACACCAACCATTTCCTTGCGCGACGCGTCGCTCGCATTTGCGGTCTGAGTCGCGCCAATCGTCAGCGCCAACGCAATACCAGTTACTAAAAAACGTTTCATATCCCTGCTCCTGATTCCAATCGTGGGTTAGTAATTCACGATGTCTATTAGGCGCCGGAAAAATGCGATCCCGGTGTCGCAAAGCACGTGCAAAAGGGACGGAATATGGCGAATTATGGCAGTGACCCTGCCCGCGATGCTGGCATCAGGCGCTCAACCGACGGGTGCAGCGCCGGGGTAACGTGCAGCGGTCAGCTACGTGTCAGCGCCACAAAAGTACCGCCATTGCGACGACACAACTCACGCATCAGCGCGGCGTATTTGGTACTCGCCACCTGTAATGGGCCAGGTTGATTGAACCCGGCCGGGAACCCGATGCCGTGAATGCGCACGCGTGGACGGCCGGATTCGTCGGGGCGATTGATACGATCGACGGCATCGGCGACCACTTCAACCGAGTCACCCGAAAAATCATCACCAAACACATACAGACTAATACGCTTGTCGGGCGCCCAAAATGTTCGAATAGCCGCATAGATTCCTTGCGTGGGATTCGAGTCACTGAACGCTCGCCAACTTTGCAGCCGGGTCCTGATCGACTGGCGAAGCGTTGGCGAATCCGGGATCCACTTTCGTGCGAAGCTACCGAACATGTAGGCACCATTGTCGTTCATGACCTGCACGCCCTTGACTTCAGGATAGATGTCGAGAACTTCATCAATCTTCTGTTGCACGCGATTCCAGCTGAAGCGCTGCATACTGCCGGAGGTATCGATGATAAAAATGATGTACTCGCTATCCACCGGAATGCCGCCCACGGGCGCGTCCGGGCGAACCTTCGCGTTAGCCTGCAGTCGTCGCATTTCTTCAGTCAATCGCTGACGCGCAGCGCGCAGCTCGCCAACCGACTCACCAGTGATCGATGCCTCGTTCTCGCTGGCTTCAAACTCACCACGCAACTTCGAGAAATCACTTTGCAGCTTGCTGACAAAATCTTGCTTCTCGGTTGCCTCATCCACAATGGATTCAAGATCACGCTCGAGCGTCAGTGTCTCGCCGCGTATCTCGAACAACGTTTGCTCAAGCTCCTTGATAATGCCGTCAAGGTTGACACGCGTTTGCTCGATGGTCGTTGGTTCGTAGATGCGCGTAAGCACAAGCAACAGAATGATTGCGCCAAAACCACAACAAATACAGTCAAGAAACGACAGGCTGAAACCATCGGGGTCGCGGCGACTACGTCTTGCCATCAGAATACTCCGTTATGGCCAGTCGTCACTGACACTCATGAATGATCCGCCGCTTCGATAAGCAAGGCGCCACAACTCGGCAGGCGCCAGATAATCGCCTTCCATCGGATACATCAACACATTGACGGGAATACCACTGGGTAGTTCGCGCACCGCCTGACCGAACAGATTGCGTCGCTGGCCAGCGCTGATCGTAGGCCGAGCGGGCGGTTTCTCTCCGCGCGTGGGTAAGCTGTCAATAAGCAGCAAAATGTTATCGGGACGCGGCGACATCTTGCGAACCATAGAGAATGCCGCATGCAGATTCGTGCCGCCGGTCGGCGGGGTCGTGCGCAGGTTCTCCACAGCCTGTCCGAGTTGCGACCCATCACCGACGTCTAACCAGATGCCGTCACTCCCGGCGATCACCGGCTCCACAGTCTCATTGAAACGGTAAATCTGAAACTGTGTCTCTGGCTTCAATTGTGACGAGATCCAGTCGACAGACGCGACCGCCTGGCGCCACTTGGCAGAGCGCAGTTGTTGCTCGACGGGCTGGTTTCGACGTCGGATGATATTGACAATGGTCTCATCCAACATACTCGCAGAGCTATCCACCAAAATGAGCGTGCGTCCGCCGCCAACTTTGAGGCCGGTCAGGTACTGACGCGTGCCGTCACCGACAAATGCACGCACATTATCACCGGCAGGGCCCGTGTTGGCGCTGGACGCCGACAATCGCCGCTTGGCCTCTTCAAGTTGCTTGATATCTGCACGCAACTGCTCTTCGCTGTCGCGACGCGCAACAGTGGTATCGTCGGCTGCCAACAGCTGCTGTTCGAGTTCGCGGATACGCCGGATCAGGAGCGCCGTATCGTTATCCGCGCGGACAACTTCGTCCTTTTTTTCTTCCAGCGAGTTGCGCAGTCGAACAAGGTCTTTTCGACCCTCGAGAACCTCGCGCTCGATCCGGCGAACCTCGCTCAGCTCCTCGGCGGTTTGCTGGTCCGCGTTTTCTGAGACCGTTGCGTTGATAATCATGAAGAACAAGATCACCGCACCAAAGCCGCAACTCATGCAATCGAGAAACGACAGGCTAAAGACTTCTGTCTTACGTTTCCTGCGCATCTACAACGCCTCCGCTCTGATCAGCTGCAAGATCATGCCGGGCGTGCCGACACGGACGGTATCGCCGGTGCGAAGTGCCGCGCTGGCGCTGATGCGATTGCCATTGAGGAACGTGCCATAGCGAGAGTGATCGAGCAGCAGACACTGGCCGTCGCGAATGACGAATTCGCAATGCAGGCCAGAAACACCAGCCGGAGCACCCTCCAATTGCAGATAGCGTGGTGGCGGTGACGCACTGCCCGCGCCGACGGTCAGGGGCTTTTCACTCAACGCGAAGGCGCGCTCATCCAGCAAGATATGCGTTGGCGCCGCGCCATTAGTAGGCGCCAATGGCACCGCCAAGGCGGTCTCGCCTTCATTGGGCAAATCACGCATCACGCGACCCGCATCCAGCACTACCTTGGGTAGCCGGTCGCTAATGCCGTCGATACTCGCCTGGTCTGCTACCACATGATAGTTACCACCCACCCGCGCGGTGAGCAACTCGGCGAATCCGGGCAGTGCGCTTATGCCTAGCGTCATTTGTAACGCGGGCGTATCGCCACCCGCGAGCATCGCCCGCACCATGTCAGCGATACGCTGGTAGTGATTGGCGACGCGATTGATCACATCCACACGCTCGACATCAATGCTATGGCTAACCCCGCCGAGGTCGAACGTCAACGTCGACGACGGCTGCGATTCCAGCAATGCCAACCAATCCGGTACCTTATCGTAAAGCGCTTGTTCGCTTTGCGCACTGTGCAGCGGATCAAAGCGACACTGGCGGACGAATTGCTCTGCGAAAAATTTTAGCCACGCCTCTCTCAGTGCAAGCAAGCCGCTTGCCTCCAGGGAACGGACATCCTCGAGAGTGCTGCGGCTTTCGGTCTGGTGCAGTCTCGCGACCCATGCGCAGTGCAATGACAACTCGATATGCAGGGCCACCTGATCGACATAGCGATGGCGCGTCGCAGCAACCGCCGCATCGACCATGGCGATCGGTCGCAGCCCATTCGCCTGTACGACACCGAGCAAAAGGGCCAGCGTGTCGCGGCCGAGATAGCTCGGCAAAATGAGTACAACGTCGCGACCATCGAATCGCTCTGGCGGCAGCAATGCAGCGATTTGCGCGCTGGCGATGTCGGCTCTCGTCAACGGCTCGTGACCTTTCAATAGTTCACCGCTGAGCCTGTACCAGAAGTCATTCTGAATACGTCGCGGATGCAGTTTCGACATACGCTCGGCGCCGCGACCAACACGCTCAACGCGATTGCCATCGAGCAACGCAAAACCCGACTCTTCACCGACCAATTGGCCGTTGTCAGTTGCGCGCAGGGCGCTATCGTCGATATCAAGAATGAGCGGCTTCAAGCACGGCTCCTAGTGTTGCTCGGCATACATGTGTCGGACCAGTCGTTCATCGCAATAGTTCTCAGTGTCAAACACCAGGCGCTCTTGCATGAGTTGCAACTGATGTACAAGGAACATCAGGAAGATACTAATCAACAACGCGATAAACGTTGAGTTGAACGCAACACCCAGACTCTGCGTCACTCCAGCAATATCGCCTTGGACAGCACGATCTGCTTGCGCGAGTGCTTCACCGATGCCACGCACGGTACCGATAAACCCGATCGATGGTATTGCCCATGAGATGTAGCGAATCATCGCGAGCTCGGACTCGAGACGATCAGCCTCAGATTCACAAATCGTGTTGATCGATGACGCGACGTCCTGCACGTTACGCGTCGAGCTGAAACGCTGCAGCGCATTGAGCAGCGCGCGCGGCAACAGCATGCGGCGGGTGCCAGGCTCCAGCGCCTGAATCTGGCGTGAGAACTCGCGGGTGTCTTCGGGCAGAATTCTCATGCCGTCGGCTACGGACACGAGGTCCTGATCCAGTAAGCGACGCTCCTTGAGCATGATAGCTGCCTTAAAGCCCATGATTGCCAGCGCCCATAGCATAAGAACGAAACACGCCTCTTGTTCGAAGTCCTTAACGAGCACCCAGACCGAGCGCTCACGCACGTGATCCGGGTCCTGCTGAACGGCCAGGTTTTGCGCAGCTATCTGCTCGGCAGCATTTGGCCGTACGACCGACACATAGAAGCCGTGCACAATCACAATGGCAATCGCCAAAGCAAACAGCTGATAGACGAACTCAACCGGAATATTCTTGCTTTTCATAGTTTCTCCGGCGCAATCTCGCGCGCCACATGCGTTTAGCTAGATGTCGATCGGATAGTCCAGCGACTGATCCGCGGATGCCTGCTCCGTCGGAATAAAGTCCTCATCACCGTCGTTCTCGCGATAAATGAGTTCGGCCTCGGACAGCACCTCTTGTACGGCCGCATCTTCCGCCGACAAGTCCTCATCAACCGTGGGCTCAGCCTGCGTCTCATCGACCTCCGCCTGCGACGACTCGGCGGCAGTCGATTCAGTCTGTGTTTCAGGAGTATCATCCTGTGCATAGGTCATAGCTGCTGCGAGTCCACCAATAAAGGTGACCGCAAGAACCCACCAAACCTTTCGATACATTGTTCTCTCCTGTCGCATCAGTCGGCAAACCGAGCAATTCGAAAGCCAACATCCAGCCGCGCATCGGTCCCAAAATCACGATACGCAAACCGCAATCGGGTTGCATTGGCATCTCGCCAACCGGCACCCCGAATCACATGATCTGTGCCGCGCGATGGACCCGTCGGGTCAATTTGTGGGCCGTCGCTTGACGGGCTGCTGGCATAGAAATCATGCAACCACTCGGCCACGTTACCATCAAGGTCATACAAACCCGAGGCGGCAGGCGCAAAACTGCCGACCGGCGCGGTCGCAGGGAACCCATCGCGATAACCGTTGAGGATATTGCTGACCAGGTCACTGGACGTCTCATCGGCAAGGTTCACCGTCTCATCTGGCGGCGGCATATCGTCACCCCAACCGTATCGCGCGGGCGCGCCGCTGCGCCCGCCATAACGCGCGGCCCAAACCCATTCGGCCTCGGTCGGCAGGCGGTAGCCGTTAGTCGCCGGTGCAGCTGGTACCAACGTACCAAACTCGCCTTGGTAGGCCGGCGTCAGCCCGTCGCGTTCACTGAGCCAATTGCAATAGGCGGCTGCGTCCTGCCAGCTGACATTGACGACAGGGTTGTCGTTGCCCGCAAGCGACGGATAGACATCGGCGCCCGCGGCGTGGCCACGACGAAACGCGGCAAACTGCCGGTTGGTGACCTCCTTCAAGGCCAAATAGTACGGCCGGGTGATGCGTACGTCATGCAATGGCTCATTAGCGCGCCGATCTGGCTCGCGGCGCGAGGTACCCTGCCGAAACGTACCCCCCCGAAAATACTTTAGCTCGTGTCCGTTCGTCGCGGTCAGGTCGCGATCGATCTTGGCAAGCGCAGCGTCCGCCTCGGTCAACAGGCGCGCATCTACCGTTTGCGAGAAACCTGGCCGCGGCGTCACAGTGCGCTCCCAGGATTCGTAGCCTTCTTTGCGCACAGCGATACGCTGCGGTTCCGATGGCAACTCAATCTCCAAAGTGCCACTGCCCGCTACACGACCATTAATCAGAATCTCGGCATCCGCTGGCACGGTGCGAATCGTCAGTTGCCCGAGTCGGGCCGCCAAGTTAATGGAGAGATCTCGTTGCTGGGCAGATGCCAGCGTGACTTCACGCGTCACCGAAGCATATCCAGGGCTGCTGAGTCGCACGTCATGGCGGCGCGCAGGCTCTAGCGCCAGCGTCAGTGGCGTGCGACCGCTGAATCGTCCGTTCAACGTGACGCTGGCACCCGCTGGCCGACTGGTCACACGCAGAGATGCATCCGCGGGTTCAAGCTCGACCACGGCAGCCGTATCGGTCGCGTTGGCAAACACCTCATAACGACGCTCGACGGGTTTGTAGCCATCGAGCTGATACAGCAGCCGATGCTGTCCCGTCGGCAACTGAATAGCAGCCGGCGTCGTCGCCGCTAATAGTTGATTATCGGACAATGCGATGACGCGAGCGCCAGGCGGCTGCGTTGCGACTTGCACATTGCCGGACGCAGCAATCAGGTCGATCTCAAGCCGTTGCGTCCGACCGAGCCCCGTGACCGCGACACGATCCTGCCAGGTCAAATAACGCTCTGCCTCAACCGTCAACTCGTAGTCGCCTGGCGCCAAGCCGGTAAACCGGGCCGGGAGTGACTGAGTATAGTTGCTGCCATCCGATGTGCTGAGTGTGACGTTACCTTCAGCTGCCGCAACATCTGCAACGACGTCCAAATCGCCCGGTAGTGGTTGCTGCTCCAACACCAACGTACCGAGCGTTGGATCCACTTCAATACTGCGGGTCAATGGCCGGTAGCCGTCCGACTGCAGCGTGATCGTATGAACACCGGGACGCAGCAGCCAGCGCTCGCCAATCGGAACACTAATACCCGGGCCATCTATCTGCACACGATCCGGCACGGCGGGCACCGTTTCCAGCCTCAGCGGCACGGCTGTTGTCAGCCATAGGCCAGCGCCAGCCAACAACGCAAGTCCGGCACCGACGGCGATCAACACCCCCCGGCGCGACGTCGCAACCGGCGCCGACTCTGTCGATGGTTGCCACGCCTCTGCCACGATCGGTGCATCGTCATCGGCAATCGCACCGGCGATCGGTGCCACGGTTTCGAATCGACTGGCAGCGCTATGCTGGCGAACATGCAGCGCGTCGGCTTCGAGTGAGATGGCCAGATCAACACCCCATGCCGTGATGACCTGCCCGTCACGAAGGGGCACGGTCGCCGCCAGCGCGATACCGTCGACTTCCAGCGGCGATGGTCTTAGCAACGGTTGTATGAACGGCTTGCCTTCGATCACATCAATCTGCGCTAGTGTTTGCCCGCCGGGTCCGGGGATACGAATCGCGCTCGAACTGACCGTACCAACAACCACCGGCCACTGCCCTGCATCGAAGAGCGTCTCGCTATCGCCGTGTTGCCAGATGATTGAATGGATGGTCATCGTCATATCGGTTGATCGCAAGCAATAAAAACGGCGGCGGGCGTCTCACCAGGCCGCACTCGGAACTGGCGCCGCACATCGACAAAGCCGCGTCGCGAGCCAACTAGCGTGTAGAGTCCAGGCCGCAGGCGGACTTCGGTACTGGTAAAGGCACCAAGACGGCTAACGCGCAACAGCGTGACGTTGGTCTGGCCATCCGACTGCAACGTTACCGGAATCGGGATGGCGACCTTGACGAGCACGTTCTCAAGCTCGCGTTTACGCTGACTCAACTCTGGACCTTGCGGCGTCAGCTCATTCAACCGCGTGAGCAATGCAGACGCCTCGCGCAAACTGTCTGTCTCGCTGAGCTGATCCGGGTTCGCGACAATGCTGGCCGCCGATTTCAACAGTTCAATACGATCGCTGACCCTGACGACGCCCTCGGTTGCGACATCTAGGTTGGGGTCGATCTCAAGCATACTCTGGTAGTGCGCCAGCGCCTCGCCCCAGCGCTCGGCCGACTCTGCCTGTGTCGCCTGCGATTGCAGGCCGGTGATTCGCTCGAGCCGGCGTTTCAGTGTCAATTGCAGCAGTGCGTCCCTCGGCGCATCGGCGGTCGGCCGAATCTGAACTGCCCGCTCGAATGCGCGTTGTGCTGCCGTGAAGTCGCCTGCATCCATTGCGACAAAGCCGCGTGACATGATTGTCTCAAAGTTATCCTGAGTGATACTGGCATTCACGCGTGCCAAGGCTGCCGCCGCCGGTTCAAAGCGATCGTCGAGCGCGACCGCCTCGCTCAACAGCTCGCGTGCTTCGGCAAGTTGCCCATTGCGTTCTGCCAACTCACCGCGCGCGACGAGCGAAATCACGGCATCAAGGTTAGTCGCACGCTGCAGGCCTTGCGCCGCCAATTCACTATCCGGCGTTATTGCCAGCGCAAGGTCAAACGCATCGCGCGCCGCCGATGCGTCCAGTGCGTTGAGCCCGTCATCGCCTGCACGCATCGCACGCTCAAACGCTGCGTTGACCTGCTGCAGCAATGGCCGCAATCCTGCCAGGGCCTCGTTGTAATGCGTGTTGGCCAGGGCATAGTCGCTGGCAAGGTATGCGCGATCGCCTTTCTGATAACTGGCCGTGGCCGCCGAAAACTCGACGCCTGCCCAACGCTCCGCCGCACGCTGCTCAAGGATGTCAATTGCCGACAACACCTCAGCAACCAACCGATCAGACTCCAAACGGGCGGCGACCCGTTCTTCACTCGTACGCTGGGCGGCGGCCGGCGCCGGTGCGGCCACCGGTTCCGGTTGCGTAACGGAAGGTGAGTCAACGGCGACGTCACTTGCAGGGCCATCCGAAAAAAGACGCGGCAAGAACGATACGGCGATACCCAGCATCGCAATCACGGCAAGCCCGATCAGCACCGCGCGCAGGCTAACGCCGGGCTCGGCATGCTGCTGCACCGGCTGACGTTCGAATGCACCGTGTGGCAGCGCCTGTGGTGTGCCGGGTGCAGCACCGCCGGCAACCGACGCGGCTGGGCGCCTCAATGCGATATTGAGAGACTGAAGGTCCACCGGGCCGCGTCGCACACCAACCGCCTTAAGCGCGTCGCAGAACTGATTCAGTGTCGGTCGCCCGGAACGCTCGCCGCGCGCCTTCTCGATCAGCTTGGCCAGTGTGGGTGGCAGCTCGTGTAGCGCCTCGCCGGCAGGGTCACCACAAGCCAGCTCAACGATCACTTGCGCGATGGCATAAACGTCATCCGCGGCGTCCGGCAGTTCACCGGCGCGCTGCTCGGCGCTCGCGTAAGCACTGGTCGCGGCACGGCGCTGCTGCTGACGAAGCTCGGAGCCCAGTGTCGCGGCCGCTCCAAAATCAGCAAGATAAGCCACGCCGCGGCGATCAAGCAGCAAATTGGCAGGCTTCAAGTCACCATGCACAACGCCTTTTCGGTGCCAATAGACCAACGTGTCGATAATGACCAGTAAGGGCGACGCCCAAACCTCGAACGGCTTGCCCACCAGATCCGAGAAGTCCGTGCCATCGATATATTGCATGGCATACGCTGGCCGCTCACCAGCATGCCATGACAAGGCGCGAACAGTGTTCGGGTGATTCAGCGCGCTACCTATGCGCCACTCGCGCTCGAACGCGTCGCGTGCGTTGTCCCGCTCGGCGGCCGACCGGTCGAGCAGCTTTAGTGCGACGGCAATTTGCGCGCGCTGGTCTTCGGCCAGCCAAACCTCAGTGCTGGCACCGGCGTGCAGCCGTTCAAGTAGCAGGTAGCGCTCTGCGTAGCGCTGTGGCGTGGGTGATGCAGCGTCTTGCATCAGCCTTCATCAGACTCGCCGCCAGACATCCGGCCATTGATGCCAATATCCAGTGAATCCAGGTCACCGGTCTCCTGCTCGTTGATCCGCCGCAATAGCTCACGCCATTGATCATACTGGGCAGACGCGGTACCCGTGAGTCGCCTCGTCTGGCCCAGAACGTCGACGACCATCGGCGCTGCCTCCTGGCCAAAAGACTCGGACAGCTCAGAGATCGACTGGCGTTGCAGGCGCGCCTCGGATAGTTGGCCGAAGCTTGAGAAGAAGGTCTGCAGGCCGCTGCCGATAGCATAGTTCTTGAGCGTGCTGCGGGTGCGACGTTCGGTGCCGCTGTCATTGCCATCGCCGCGACTGATCTCAGACGCCGCTGCAACCGTGGCAACCCCAGCCAGACCGCGCAACAATGCGGAGCGCCGCAGGCGCTGGTATTCAAGCTCGGCTTCACGCGAGGCTTCACGCCAATCCGCATAAGGCAGCGCAATACCGTAATAGAAATTGGCGTAGTGCTCATTCAGGGTATCCTGGAACAATGCATCACGTTCGCGGATTGCATCGAGCCTTCGCACCATTGGATCTTCGGCGGACGGCAGGCGCACGACCTGCATCCGGCCACGATCATCCTGCTCAACGTAGTCGCCAAAGACGCTGGGCGCCATGTCCGCATAAAAGCGCATTCGCGATGTCGTTCGCAAGGCGTCGATCTCGTCATCGCTCAATTCGTTAAACGCCTCGAACAAATCATTGGCGAACTCATTAAATACGTTCTGATAGGGGTCGCGCGATCGATCACGATTCCGGCCATAGTCAGTGCGCCCGGTACGCATGCTATAACGACGCGAAAACCACCGCTGGCCGGCGCTGTCGCGCGCGTTGAAGCGCAGCCGAACCTTGTTTCCATCGGAGTGCTCAACGACGCCATCAATGTAGACATCCGCAATGACGCTATCGTTGGGTATGACCCGCACAGCGCCCCAATGCCCGGTGTTTTGCAGCGTACTCTTCAAGTGATAGGGAAAGAATTTCGCCTCGGCCCGGCGAATATCCGGAAATACGTCTGCTGGCAGCTTGCGGCCTTCGTCGGGCAGGCCAGGCTCGAACTCGATGAGACCGATGTCGAGCAAGCGCGCCTCAGGCACCTCCTCGGCGGCCGACGTCAATGGCACAGGTGGTGCGGTGAATTCACTACTCGAGCAACCGACCAAAACGACCGCAACGACAGGCGCTAGCAGCCGTCGCAGCCAAATTCGTGTGGAAGCCAATAACTCGCGACTTCCGGCGAGCACGCCCTGCATCACCATCAACGCTCCTTACAAACCTGTATACCGGCGATATTCGTCCCAGAGCTTCTCGCGGATGACAGGGTCTTCCTCGGCTTGGGCGGCCTCACGCAACTGTTTCGCCACAATATCGTCGAACGTTGGCGACGGTATGTCTTCAGGCGTGCGCTCGGCCACTACCTCATCGGGAAGACTCTCCGCACCACCTTCGTCACCGGCCATGCCGGGGCTGCCACCGCCACTGCCGCCGCCGCCTTCGTTGGCGACGATAATGCCACCGCCACTGCCTTGGCCACCACTGCCGCCACCGCCAGACGTTGCCGTCGTGTCACGCGCAACCTGCTCGACCTCTTCCTGCTCGCCTGCAATCATGCCGTCGAAGTCGCCCAGGGACTTGTCGAATTCGTCATCGAGCCCGCCATTGCCGCCAGGCCCGCCAGGACCACTGCCGCTAGCGCCCTGATCACCATCTGTGGATCCGGTGTCTCCACCCTGGCCGCCTTCGCCTTGCTCGCCGCTGCCGTTACCGCCTTCACCTCCCGCACCGCCTGGCATACCTACGCCACCCGGCATACCTACGCCACCTGGCATACCAACGCCACCTGGCATACCGGTACCGCCAGGCATGCCGACACCGCCGCCCGGTGAGCCGCCCGGAATGCCACCGCCAGCACCGCCTCCCGGCAGTCCGCCACCACTGGTACCACCCGGGACACCGCCACCGCCGCTGCTCCCGCCGGGCATACCGCCGCCGCCGCCAGACATACCGCCACCGCTTGAACCGCCACTCGAGCCACCGCCAGATGACGACGCGCAGGCGCCGAGAAACAGGGCGATGCCGCCGGCGAGTGCCGCCATGCGCAGATGTTGTGTCAGGGACCTATGATTTTCAGGCTGGCGCGGTTTCATGCTGTGTCCTCATGCGATGTCGCAACGTCGTCTACCTAAACCAGTAGACCGGTCAAACACTTAGAGTCTTTCAATCCGTTGGAGTTTCGTCGCGCTTGACCACAATTGCGATGAAAGCCATACCCAGAGCCTACCAGAACGACCAGCCCACGCCAGCGTATCGGACCAAGGCTGGTCTCAATCCGGCTTTCGGAACAGAATAACAGCGAGATCGTCGGCCTTACCTGGTTCGTTAAGTACCTGACGCTGCATGCGTTTTTGCGATAGTGCGACCAGTTCATCTAGTGATGCGTCAATAGGACCACGGCGCATCATTGCCAGTATTTCGGACATGTAAAGGTTGTCTGCCAGACCGTCGGAAGCCAGCAATACACTATCGTGGGTTGCCATGTTGATCGTCGAGCCGACCTCAATGATCATGTCATGTGTACCAACGAAATTTGACACGATATGCCGTTCTGGGTGGTACATGGCCTCTTCTTCGGTCAGAAAGCCGGCAGCGATTGCAAATCCCACCGGCGAATGGGCCACCGTTTGCAGCTTCACGGCGGTGCGTTGCCCCGTAATCAACGCGACGGAATCGCCAACGTGGAATACGCGCGCCTCGCGACCTTCCACAGATACGACGGTCAGCGTTGTCGCTGCGCCGCGCGTGGCCGCGATCACGGCATCGTTGGCCATTTCAATGGCATTGAGGATCACGCTGCGCAAATTATTGACCGGACGCGGCGCGCCGAGCAATGCATCGCGCAACGTGACCAGTGCAAGGCGCGACGCCCGGCGACCACCCTGTATACCGCCGGCGCCGTCAGCGACCGCAAGCACCGCAGTATCGTCATCGAGCTGCACCACCATGGCGCTGTCCTGATTGTCGGACAGCTTATCCGGAGACATCGCGCAAAAAAGCTCAGCGCGCCCTCCTGCGATGTCCAGCCCGAGTCTGTCAGGGCCATCGATTTCGGGTAGCAATTGTCCCTGGCGGGTAGCGTGCGCGCTATCGGTTGTGTCGTTCAATTGTTCTTATCTCTCTGGCGTGGTCTGGGGCGCGCCTCACTCACCGGTTCGCGGCACCATGCGCAGTAACGCCAGTAATCACTGGCAATCGGCTGCTTGCATGTCCGACACGCCAGATCGTTACTACGCATTTGCCAACGACGCCTGACTTTGCTGCGACACCAAGGACAATAGCGCATATGCGCCATCAGCGGTTGTTTGCAGGCGCTATTGCTACAGCGCTCAATGTAGCGTTTATCGGCGAAGCGGCGCGTTGTCTCTGGCTCGAAGCCACTGCCATAGCACCAGGCGCAGTAATTCCAGTCGAGCTTCACGCCGCGCTCGCAGCGTGGGCACTGTGCCGGCATCGACGGCTCAGCACCCGCGGCCGGGTTATCCGTGCCACACCAGGGACAAGCTTGCATTTGCATTGCCACCGGCCCCTCGCAGCGTCGGCACTGGGCTTTGAGTTCCAGGTGTTGCCGATACTCTCGCCGGAACTCACGCCATTGCGCTTTGCGCCATGCCGGCTCACGCGCGTTCTTCGCCGGCCGTCTGCCTTTGCCCTTTTGCCGGCGCACCGCACTCGTTGCGTGCAAAAATGCTGCCAGCATGACGCCAGCGTCTCGATAGCGACGCCTCGGATCCGGGTCCATGGCTTTGCGCAGCATGGCCGAGAATGCCTCATTTGTTCGCGATAGCAGGCGTGCATGTTGCGAGGGCGGCCAGTCGAAAGGATACTCTGGCAGCACGCCAGTGAACATCTGGTAGAACACGAGCCCAAGCGAGAACACGTCGGACGCCATGCGCGGTTTGCCCATGGCCTGCTCCGGCGCAATGTAGTCGATGGTGCCGGAACCAGAACCTTTTATCGTTCGTTTGCTGACCTTGGCAAAGCCAAAATCAGCAAGCCGCAATTGCTGTCCCTCAAATAAGATGAAGTTCTCTGGCTTGATATCGCAGTGAATCACGTTGTGCTCGTGTGCGTGTGCCAGCGCGCACAAGGCCTGTCCGCAAAACTCGACAGCCTGTGCATTGGCCATGCGCCGCTCGAGCCGCGATGCCAGCGATTCGATGCCCAGTGGCATCGCGATGACAAACCGCTCGCCAATAAACGATGCATTGTGAATGCTCAGGATATTGGGATGCGATAGCTTGCTCGCAATGCGCACTTCCGACACAAAGTCAGATACCTCATCAATCCTGGCAGTAACCGTCAGCGGCAATTTCAACGCTACGGGTAGCTGCTGCACCGTATCGTACGCGTGGTAGACCTCTGCCAAGGGACCCAGCGCAAGACGTCGAACGATGCGGTACTTGCCAAGCAGTTGACGCGCGCGATAGCTAGCGCCCATCGCGAACCGAAACACAGGCGTTTTGAGGTGATGTCTCTGTCATCATTGCTAGGATACCGCAATGCTGGCGTGCATCCGACTCGCACAATACTGCGAACCCAGAAACAACACTCAACATTGGAGTCAATCATGGACCGCATTAGCAAACTTTCATTGATGGGCCTGGTCGGCGTGATGGCCATACTCACCGTCAGCAGCCCAGCGCTAGCCAAACCCGGCCAGAATTGGGCAATCGAGGGCTTTGAAGCCAGCTACAAGGTCAAGGTCGGCATTGCCAGTGCAGGCGCGGTCGTGCGCCTGAACGCGCTTGGCGACAACCGCTTCGAAATCGTTTCCGAAACGCGCGCCAAAGGTTTCGCATCCTTGTTTAAACGGGGCGAGGTCTACGAGCGCGCTGTGTTTCAGTACGTCGATGGTGAAATCCTCGCAGAGTCCCTGGTCCGCAAGGATACGCTGAGCGCGGATGATCGAAACTGCGAGGTGTACTACCGGCCACTGGAAAACGAGGCGACCGTGATCTACCAGGGCGAAGCGTCTATCGTGGAAATCCCGCGTGACACTTTTAACCCATTGCTCATGCAAATCGCGCTGATGCAGGATATGGCGCTCGGCAATACGCCGGAACGTTACAACATCCTCGATCATGCTGGACTCAAGTCTTTTGACGTGTCATTTGGCTCGGAGGGCTCGATTGACACGCCGACAGGCGCATACGCGGCTGTACCGGTTGATCTGGTCAATCTGCAAAGCAATGCCGGCACGCGCATGTGGGCGGCACCCGAGCAAGACTGGCTTGCCGTTGTTGTGGAAGCGCGCAAAGATGATGAGGTGAAAGCTGTGCTGAGACTGAGTAACCTTGAGGATAGTTAGCACAAGCCTCAGGAGTCCTTAGCATGGGCGCGATCAGCACACCCGACCTTAGCGACAGCGCTGGAGATAGCGTCCAGGTACTCGCACCGATTCTCACAAGCTTCGGGCAAGTTAAAGCATTTGGTGGACAAGTCGTGACGATCAAGTGCTTTGAGGACAACTCGTTGGTCAAAGCACAAGGCAGCGTGCCAGGAGGAGGCCGGGTGCTGGTCGTCGACGGTGGTGGCTCGCCAAGACGAGCGCTCTTGGGCGATCAGATTGCACTGGCACTGTCGAACAACGGTTGGGCCGGCATTATTATCTATGGCTATGTGCGAGACGTCGACGCATTGGCGGCGACGGAACTGGGCATCCAGGCCATCGGCGCGATACCCGTAAAGACTGACAAGCGCGGACTTGGCGACCTTGATGTGCCGGTGCGCTTCGGAGGTGTCACATTCAACCCGGGAGACTGGGTCTATGCCGATCGCAACGGCGTACTTGTATCGAGTCAGGCGCTGATCTGACACGGTCGATAGCGCATCGGTGCTACCGATCTGAAACCGCAGGAATTTCGGTTTTACGGAGCTATCGTGATCACCGATCATGCGCGTCAGTGATACAAGGACAACAGTGATGGTAGATATCAATAAGCTGGTCTCCGGCTTGAGCAAGAGCGGCGTCAGCTCCGGCTTGCTGGGCGGCCTCGCGGGCGGTGCGATTAGCGGCGCGCTCATGTCGAAAAAAGGCCGCAAGACTGCGGGCTCACTACTCAAGATCGGTGGCATCGCCGCGATTGGCGGGCTGGCCTGGAATGCCTATCAGAAGTACCAGCGTCAGGAGCCAACAGCAGGCGCCGCGCGTGACGCGCAGCGCCCTGCCCAGCTCGAACACTTGAATCAACAACAATTCGACTTTGCGGTTGAGCCAACACAAACAGAGAACAGCACCGCAATGTTGTTGGTGCAGTCAATGATTGCCGCAGCACTTTCCGACGGACACCTCAGCGCCGACGAGCAGGAAAGTATCTTCAGCCAAACCGACCACCTTGGTCTTGACGATGCAGAACAACTGATCATGCTCAAAGAGCTACGCAATCCAAAGTCAATGCGCGAGATAGTTGCCCTGGTCGACAGCCCCGCTGTTGCCGTTGAGGTTTATGCGGCCTCGTTGCTGGCCATCGATGAATACACGGATGCCGGCAAACTGTACTTGCAAAAGCTCGCGTTGCGCTTGAATCTGCCAGATGAGCTGATCGGTGAGATTCATGCCCAGGCGCATGCGGCGGCAGAGCCTATCGTCGCCGCCTAGCACTGCGTGTCGCGAGCTGCGTGCCGGCTGCGCGCCGCACAAAAAAGGGTTGTGACCATCGTGGCCACAACCCTTTGTCATTGCGGATCAGATAAAGATCAGCTTGAGAACTGCTCTTCTTCAGTGGAGCCACTCAGCGCCGTCACCGATGACTCGCCACCTTGAATCACGGTGGTGACATCGTCAAAGTAGCCGGTGCCGACTTCCTGCTGGTGCGCGACAAACGTGTAGCCCTTGTCGGCATCGGCGAACTCTTGCTCCTGCAGTCGTACGTACGCCGTCATGTCCTCGCGCGCGTAGTCATACGCCAGGTTGAACATACCGTTCCACATGTTGTGGACACCAGCCAAGGTGATGAACTGGTACTTGTAGCCCATTGCCCCGAGCTCACGCTGGAACTTGGCGATCGTTGCATCATCGAGGTTTTTCTTCCAGTTGAACGATGGTGAGCAGTTGTAAGCCAGCAGTTGATCGGGGTGCTCTGCACGAACCTGCTCAGCGAACTTCTTCGCCTCATCCAGGTTGGGCGTCGCGGTCTCACACCACAGCAAGTCCGCATAAGGGGCGTAGGCAATGCCGCGCGCAATAGCCTGGTCAATGCCAGCCTTCGTGCGATAGAAGCCCTCGGGCGAGCGCTCGCCGACAATGAACGGACGATCATATTCGTCCGAGTCGCTGGTGAGCAGATCTGCAGCATTCGCATCGGTTCGCGCCAGCACGATCGTCGGGACATCGGCAACATCCGCGGCGAGTCGAGCTGCGACCAGTTTCTGCACCGCCTCACGCGTCGGTACCAGCACTTTGCCACCCATGTGCCCGCATTTCTTGACCGACGCCAACTGATCTTCGAAATGCACACCCGCGGCGCCCGCTCCGATCATGGCTTTCATGAGCTCGAAAGCATTCAGCACGCCACCAAAGCCTGCTTCTGCATCGGCAACCACTGGTGCGAAATAGTCAATGTAACCTTCGTCGCCAGGGTTAACACCCTTTTGCCACTGGATCTGGTCGGCGCGCGCAAACGAATTATTGATGCGTTCGATCACTTTGGGCACGGAGTCAACCGGATACAGGGACTGGTCCGGGTACATGGTCATACCGGAGTTATTGTCGGCAGCAACCTGCCAGCCGGACAAATAGATGGCCTGCACGCCAGCTTTGACTTGCTGAACTGCCTGCCCGCCGGTCAATGCACCCAGGCAATTGACGTAGTCTTTGCCGAACCGCTCTTTGGCGCCGCCGTTGACTAACGCCCATAGTTTTTCTGCACCGCGTCGCGCAATCGTGTTTTCGCGCTTCAGCGACCCGCGCAACCGAATAACATCGTCGGCGGAATACGGGCGGGTGACACCCTTCCAGCGTGGGTTGTTTTCCCAATCGTCAATCAGGCGCTGCTTCTCTGTATCGCGATCGTAGTTTCCGGTTTGCATGGGTGACTCCGTGGTGAGTTGGGCTTCAATGCTCGAGATTGTAGCGATCCAGGTATGTATAACTCTAGTCTATTATTGCTATAATCAGCATTCATTCTGTGAATGTGAGATCCATCGTGACGCTGGCCAAAACCGATCTCAACTTGCTCGTCTACCTTGATGTACTGCTACGCGAAGGCAATGTGACTCGCGCGGCGCAACAGCTTGGCATCAGCCAACCGGCGATGAGCAATGGCCTGCGGCGTCTGCGTGATGCATTCGATGATCCGCTGCTGGTACGCACGAGTGACGGTATGACGCCGACGGAACGCGCCATGCAACTGCAGCCTCAAGTGCGCCAGGTACTGGCACAGGTCGAGCAGTTCGTGCAGCCCGTAACCGAATTCGATGCCGCTACCAGCGAGCAAGTGTTTCGCATCATGTGCTCGGACTACGCAGAGGTTACGTTGCTGCCTGGCCTGCTCGGTTTACTGCGACGACAGGCGCCCAACATCACGCTGGATATCATGACGCCCAGCGACGTGAATTTTCATGATGTCGAGCAAGGCAAAGTCGATCTGGTCATCAATCGGTTCGATGACCTGCCAAACTCATTTCATCAGACGATCCTGTGGCGTGACAGCTTCTCGTGCATCGTCTCGCGTCATGTGCAGCGCAGCGAGACATTGCGCCTGGACAACTACCTCGCGGCCCGGCATGTATGGGTCAGCAAGACCGGCATGGGCGTTGGGGTTGGCGTCGATCCGGACGACGTGCAGCGTCTTGGCTGGGTCGATGAGGCGCTTGATCGAATCGGCCAGAAGCGCAATATCGCCGTGTTTACGCGGCACTATCTCGTGGCCATGCAACACGCCGCGCAGCAAGATTTGATCGCCACTGTACCCTCGCGCGCTGCGGCGTTGTTTGCAGATCGTGGCGATGTACAAATTCTGCGGCCACCTTTTGACATACCCGATATCGATCTCACGATGGCCTGGAGCCCGTTGCTGCATAACAATCCTGGGCACCGCTGGCTTCGGCGCCTGTTTCGAAGCGTCGCTGAAGAAACCCAGGCGCCCTCCGAATCGCACACGAGAACGTCGCGGGGCATATCCGCCCCTGGCGCCGTCGATTGATTCGACGACTCGGCGCGACGCGCGCGGCCTGCACGCCGATCCGGGTATTCGTAGCATGAATGGTGAGCATAATTGTCATTCGCTGGATTAATCGATAACCGTCGCTGAAAATGCAACCACGAAGCCTAAAAGGAACCCATCCATGAGCGAGCGAGTAGACAGGAACGGACTGGCTGTGGATGCCGGTTTTGCCGATTTCATCGATGATGAGGCGTTACCGGGCAGCGGCATTGACTCGGACAGCTTCTGGGCCGCGCTCGCCGACATCACATCGCGCTTCACCCCTCGCAACCGAGAATTGCTCGCCGAACGCGACGTCTTACAGACAAAGATCGATTTATGGCACCAGGCGCAGTCAGGCGAGTCGCACGATCATGCGGCCTACGTCGCGTTCCTGGGCGAAATCGGTTATCTGGTCGAACAGCCATCGCCGCTGCCACAGGTGACTACCAGCAACGTTGATACCGAGATTACCGAGCAACCGGGGCCACAACTGGTCGTTCCCGTGATGAATGCGCGGTTTGCATTGAATGCTGCCAATGCCCGTTGGGGTAGCTTGTACGACGCATTGTATGGCACGGATGTAATTGACGAGGCCGACGGTGCAACGCGCGCTGGTGGGTACAACCCGGTTCGTGGCGCCAAGGTGATCGCCTGGGCACGGGCGTTTCTCGATAATGCCGTACCACTCGCGAATGGCTCGCATGCGGACGTGGCCGCCTATCGAATCAGCAACGGCGTATTGCAAGCGGAATTGGTCGACGGCACGACCACCAGCCTGAACGATCCAAATGCGCTGCAAGGCCTTCGCGGCGACAACGCGGCGCCCGGCGCCATCTTGCTGCGGCACAATGGCTTGCATATTGAGATCATCATTGACCCGGCATCGCCTGTCGGCACGACAGACACCGCCGGCGTTGCCGATGTGATTCTCGAGTCCGCGATCACCACGATTCAGGACTGCGAAGACTCAGTCGCCGCCGTCGATGCCGCAGACAAGACAGTGGTCTATCGCAACTGGCTCGGCCTGATGCGAGGTGATTTGCAAGAGCAGTTTGCCAAAGGCGGTCGCACAATCACCCGTAAGCTTGCGGCCGATCGTGACTACGTCGATGTCGACGGCAACGCGTTTACGCTGCCTGGCCGCAGTTTGTTGTTGGTGCGCAATGTCGGCCACCTGATGACCAACCCTGTCATTCTGGATAGCAACGGCGACGAGATATTCGAAGGCCTGCTGGATGCGCTGGTCACAACGACACTGGCGTTGCATGACCTGGGTCGCGACAGCGGTGCGCGCAATAGTCGCACCGGTAGCGTGTATGTTGTCAAACCCAAGATGCACGGCCCAGAAGAGGCTGCCTTTACCGGCGAGACTTTTGATGCGGTAGAAGATGCACTCGGACTGCCACGCAACACCGTCAAAATCGGCATCATGGATGAAGAGCGCCGCACAACGGTGAACCTTGCCAGTTGTATCGGAGCACTACCCGCGCGCGTTGTATTCATCAATACAGGCTTCCTTGATCGCACCGGTGATGAGATCCACACCAGCATGTTGATGGGCCCGATGATTCGCAAAGAGCCGATGAAACAACAACCATGGATCAAAGCCTATGAAGACTGGAATGTGGACATCGGACTGGCCTGCGGGTTGCAAGGCAAGGCGCAAATTGGCAAGGGAATGTGGGCCATGCCAGACGAGATGGCGAATATGGTGGCCAATAAGACCAACCACCCATTGGCAGGTGCCAACTGCGCATGGGTGCCATCGCCAACCGCAGCGACCTTACACGCCACGCACTACCATGAAATCGATGTTTTTGCGCGGCAACGCGAACTCACCAGTCGCAAGATGGCCGCGCTCGATGACATCCTGACCATTCCCGTTGAGCCTGATCCGTCGCATTGGAGCAGTGAGGATATCCAGGCGGAGCTGGACAACAACATTCAAGGATTGCTCGGCTATGTCGTGCGTTGGATCGAGCAAGGCGTCGGCTGCTCGAAGGTTCCGGATATTGACAACGTAGGGCTGATGGAAGACCGCGCGACGCTGCGCATTTCGAGTCAGCACTTGGCTAACTGGCTGCACCATGGCGTTTGCTCTGACGAACAGATAACCGAAACGCTGCAACGTATGGCGGCTGTCGTAGATGCGCAGAATGCTCACGACCCGCAGTACCGCCCGATGGCAGGTAACTTTGAGACAAGCTATGCCTATCGTGCGGCGCAAG
This sequence comes from Pseudomonadota bacterium, assembly GCA_039033695.1. Taxonomy (GTDB): domain Bacteria; phylum Pseudomonadota; class Gammaproteobacteria; order Steroidobacterales; family Woeseiaceae; genus CALBPI01. The sequence goes on from JBCCCC010000007.1 coordinate 48,452, forward strand.
CGCTCATCTTTGAGGGCACTAAACAACCCAATGGGTATACCGAACCCTTGCTGCATGCCTGGCGCCTGCGCGCCAAAGCCGGCAACGGCTAGCGCCGAGCCATGAAACCGTCGCCTAGGCGACGGCGCGCGAGCGCATGCGGGACCGGTTTTCTGTTTTTCCGGGGCGGTACACATAGGTCGCGCAATCGGCGACATCATTGGCGTACAACAGCCAGTCTTCACCACTTGTCGGCAGCTGAGCGCCGTGTGCATTGTCTAGAATCGCGCGAATGACTTTTTGGTCTGCAACGCATTGCATCAGCGCGTAGTCTTCCTGAATACGAAGCCCGCTGTCGGCTGCCGAGCGACTGCTGTGTTGAAGCTGCGCAAAATTGAAATTCACGCCCTTGGCACCGCAATCGAGTAAGTACTCAATCACCGCGTCATGATCATGCCGTGGCACGATCGCCGAAAGACATTGCTGCTGGGCAAGCGTCAGCGCGTCTGTTGAGTTAATGCCAAGACCCGCACTCTGTGCCCCGGCGCCGACCGGCCGCACGCCGCCGTCGCGCCAGTGAGTATGCCCGCTGAGGTAATCAATCGCGTTGATGATCTGCTGAACATTGGCGGCGTAGTGGTGGCTGGACACCCGGCTTGGCAAGTTGAAAATGCCCTCGTCCACATTAACCCGATACATGAAGCCGCGACCTGGCTTCGAGAGCTCCCCGGCTTGCGCCATGACGTGAAATACCGCCTCAGTCTCGGCCTTGGTGCACAGCACCAGCAACACATCCTTCTCATGCGTTTTGGTGATCCGCAACCAGCCCAGACGATCACGCAATCCACGACCTTCCGCCAGATAGACCACTGGCCCGTGCGCACCCGCGGCAATCGCCGCGCGCGCAATCCGATCA
>JBCCCC010000008.1:0-48880 GCA_039033695.1 Pseudomonadota bacterium
ACATCCTGACCAACCGGCTTACCAATATCAGCTTCGCTCGCATAGGCATCAAGCAGATCGTCAGCGACCTGATAAGCCTCGCCCAGCTTGCCACCCAGTTCCGCCCAACCGGCCGAAGGCACGCCGGCCGCTGCCGCACCAGCCTCTGTGGCCGCGGCGAACAACGCACCAGTCTTGGCCTTCTGATACGCCTCGAGGTCGACGCCCGGCTCGCACTCATAAGCCTGGCCCGCAATGATGCCGTTGGGCGCACCGACAGACCGCCCGACGATTCGCATTAGCGCTTGCAGCCTTGACGGTCGTCTAGCCGCCCCACCAGCCAGCACCTCGAATGCCATCACAATCAACTCATCACCGCATAGCAGTGCCAGCCGCTCGTCGAACGCGACATGCACGGACGGCTTACCGCGGCGGGTATCCGCGTTGTCAAAACAGGGCAAATCGTCATGCACGAGTGACGCACAGTGCAGAAGCTCGACGGCCACCGCTGCTGCGTCAACGCAATCCGGGTCGTCAGCGTCACATGCAGCGGCGACGGCATGCGATAAGCGCGGCCTGATTCGCGCGCCACCCGGTACCACCGCATAGCGGACCGCTGCGCCAAGCCGAGGCGGGCAGTCCTCCGAGAGGTAACGGGACAGCGCGGACTCGATCGCCGCTTCTATTCGAGTATGCGTCATTCGCGCCACACTTCCGCATAAGATCGCTAATTGACGAATTGTCAGTTTTGCGAGTCAACTATAGTGTCAGTTAGAATAGACACTCGTCAGATAGGCGTCAATGCCTTCGGTCACGTTGCGCCTGTGCAGCACCCGATGTGCCTGCAACAAGAGCTAGACAATGGTGTGCTGTTGAATCCAAGGTCAGACTTCTTCTCCGCGCAAGTACCAGACTTTGGTTACCGATGGTGGTATCTCGACGTCGTCAGCCCCGACAAACGGATCGGCGTGGTGGTCATTGGCTTCATCGGCAGCGTCTTCTCACCCTACTACGCTGCAAGCCGACGGCGAGGTCACGGCGACCCGTTCAATCATTGTGCGATCAACGCGATCATCTATTCGCCGCGCAAGAAATACTGGGCGATGACAGAACGCACCGCCGACCAACTCGCGATCAACAACAACGGGATCTCGGTGGGCCCAAGCGCAATGCGTTGGCGCAATGGTCAATTGATCGCAGATATCAATGAGATCTGCAACCCGTGGCCAGGTCGATTGCGCGGCAGCATTATGTTGGATCCGGGCCCGATGAACAGCGAGTCGTTTTCGTTACACGAAAACGACTGTCATCACTGGTGGCCAGTTGCGCCACTGGCACGTGCCAACGTCGCGTTTACGAAGCCATCGCTGAGCTTTACCGGCAGCGCCTACCTGGACAGTAACTTTGGCAGCGAGCCACTCGAAACCGGCTTCGACTGCTGGGACTGGACTCGCCGCGAGCACCCAGTCACCGATGGGGTCACACCGGCGCTGACCTACCATGTCACTCAGCGCGACACCAAACAACGGTCGCTTGCGCTCGCGATTGACGCACAAGCTGGCCTTCACCGACTACCAGAGCCGCCCGCACAACCATTGCCAAGGACGGGTTGGCGGGTAGACCGAATGACTCGCAGCGCTGCGCCAATAGCCCATGTCAGAACGCTCGAAGATACCCCCTTCTATGCGCGCTCAATGATTGAAGTTGGCGCTGACCCAACGTGCACGCACACGTTGATGCATGAAAGCCTTTCGCTCCAGCGATTCAGCAAGCGATGGGTACAAACGCTGTTACCGTTTCGCATGCCGCGTCGGAACACGGCCGGATAGCGGCCACAGCCGAACAGGCGGCCGTATCGGCGTCGCGGCCGTAATTGCAACCTACCAAGATCAAACGCGTCTGGCGATACGCGATGATCGTGCCGAACGAGACCGGGACTCTGATTACTCGTCTTCGCCCTCGGAACCGGCATCGTCATCGTTGTCCCGCAGCTGCCAGATCTGCCAGACGAGAAATGCCAGTATCGGCACATACAGCCACAGGTATGCGGGCATCATCGTTCACGCAAACCAATGGACGTGCGCCGGTGGCGGGTCTCCCGCAGCGTGCACAGCATCAACAAGATACTGCGTTTGCGGCAACGCAGGCGACTTGTCCAGCGGTTGCGAGCTCAACGTCGACAGCATCGCATGCCCCAAAAGGAATGACTTGCGCCCCCGACTGACGACTGTGCGCTGTGTGACCGAGTCCAGGTTTCGACGTCGCAACTCAACGCCTATCTCGCGATAGATGCGCATCGCTGCATAGATACCTGGCCGGCAGCCGACCGGCAACTGCGCGATACCTGACCGGGCGCGCAAGTACAACGCATCAGCCGCCTCGAGTAACTTCGCAATCACACCACCCAGCGCCGCGCTGAACTGTGGCCTGGCGAGCCATGCATCGGGGTCGAGACCAGCCTCACGCATCCACTCACGCGGCAGGTACAACCGCCCGTTGCGCGCGTCTTCACCCACATCGCGTGCAATGTTGGTCAGTTGCATAGCAACACCCAAATCACACGCGCGCGCCAGAACCGCGGGGTCGCGGCCACCCATCAGCACAGCCATCATCGCACCGACACTGCCGGCGACTCGGGCCGCATAACCGTACAGCTGATCTAGCGTGTCATAACGCCGCGCTTCGACATCCCAACGAAACCCATCGACCAATGCATCAGGCAGCTCGCGGGGCAGATAGTAAAGGTCCGCTAACTGCACCATCGCTCGATCTGCAGGGTGATCGAATGGATCGCCACCGTAAATCATGTCTATGCGTCGCGTCAGTCCCGCGACGGATGTGTTGTCGGCATCGCCATCATCAATGACGTCATCCGCAAGCCGGCAAAACGCATACAACGCGCAAGCTGGCTCTCGAACATCCGCAGGCAGCAGCAATGAAGCGGCGTAGAAAGAGTGCGACCCTTCGCGCAGCATCTGCCGACACACTTCCATGTCGCAAGCCTTGGTTTCGAGCCAGTCGTAGTTATGCAAGTTCACTGCCGTCATCGGGAATCCCCTTCACTATCCTTACGCCGCGCACCGCTATACATTCGTTGGCGACGGTCACTGCTGCATGACCGCTACGCGATCCTTCGCACGACGTCACGCCAGCGATACCGAGCAAGTCCCTCATCGTTCGTGCCAATAGTTGTCGATACACGGTGCGATATCACCTGGCGACTCCTCGTGCGCCAGATGTCCTAACGATTCGAAACTCACCAGTTGAGTGTTGGCCAGCCTGCCCGCAATGCGTCTGGTACGTCGCCAGGGTACCGCTGTATCGCGCTCACCCAACAACAGCAACATCGACGCATCCTGCGTCACGATCTCGTCCACCAGATGATCCAACTTCCAGCCTGCCATCATCGACAACACAGACTGCACGTGCTTCGGACGCCGCAATAGCTCTTGATAGAGCCGGATCTGCTCCGCATCGAGCGAGGACCCGGTGCCACGAATAAGGCGCTCAACCTGCGTCGGGTTAGCGGCGCGCTGGGCCAGTAACGAGGTCAACAGCCGACTTCCGCAGACCATACGCGCGATCGCCGGGAACGCGACCCCTGCTACGCCGGAGAACGGCAGGATCGCGGGATTAATGGCCGTGAGTCGGACGCTGGCCGGCACAAGGTCGGCATGCGCGAGGCGCAGCTGCATTGCAATCGCACCGCCGGCGGAATGGCCAATCAACATGTCCGGTCGCAGCTGCAAGGCTTCCAAGAGAGACGCCAGCGCGCTGGCGGTTCGCGGCAGCGTGTAGGCGCCACTGGTGAAACTACTGCTAAAACCATGACCGGGTAAATCGAGCATGAGCAGTTGATAGTGCCGTTCGAGGTAGCCGGCGAGCAGCTGCCAGCTGTGCAGCGATGCGCCTGCACCGTGCAGCAAGACCAGCAACGGCCCGCTGCCGCGTAACTGCACATGCCAATCGACGCCTGCAGCAACGACAATCCGGCTGTGCTCCGCGCCTGGCCAGTCGCGCGGCACTCGTCGGCGTGCCGTGTCGACGGCACGCGTATCCGGCCAATCCGCTTGTGCCATTGCACCGTTCATGCGGCGACACCGCGCACCGCAGCCGATACCGAGCTGGCGTCAGCATAGGGCAAAGGTAGATAGCGCGCATTCATCGCCTCGGCAATCGCCTGCGCGCGACGGCCAGGCCGACGGCCGGTGTCGATTGCCAACACCTGATAACCACGCTCACCGATTTCGCTTGCCATCGCCAAAGCATGCGCGTCAGCGTCGGCCGAGCCGCGCTCACCATCAAGACCGACGTTCGCCCGGGCGTCGGTCATCAACACAAGCAGTGGCGTCTCGCCGCGTTTCGCAGCAGCATCGGCCGTATCCAGTGCCGTACGTAAACCATGCCCCAATGGTGTCGCGCCGCCACCCGGCAACGCGGACAGCGCTCGCTTCGCACGCACGAGCGACCGCGTCGGTGGCAACACGGCCTCGGCGGATGTATCGCGAAACGCAACGAGCGCGACCTGATCTCGACGGACATAACACTCGGCCAGCAACAACTCGATGGCACCTTTTGTTTCTGCAAGGCGTTGCACAGCGGCCGAGCCTGACGCATCGACCACGAAAATTGTCGTCGTGCGTGTCTTTTGTTGATAGCGTCGGACCTTCAGATCATCGCGCCTCACTGCCAGGCGGCCATCTGTACGACGCGAGTTGCCGCGCATGGTCTGCATCGGCGCCGCCGCTTTCAGTGTTGCGAGTAAATCCAGCCGCTGCTGCCCGTCGGGGGCGCCCGCGACGACACCGATCGGCCGGCCACGCGCGTTGGCGCGCTGCTTGACACCACTCTTGCCGGCGGCCTTCTTCCGGTTTTGCCGCGCCGCCTGCGCGGCAAGCGCCGCCAGCATGTTTTCCGGCAACACTGCTTGCACCGCGGCATCGATCTTGTCCTGCATGCGATCGTCGTCAGCATGCTGTGTGTCATCCGGATGCGTGTCGGTGTCCTCTGCCTGCGGCTCAGGTTGCGATTCGGGCGACGAATCGCTCGCCTGTTCTTCGCTCGCTGCTGCCTCGAGGGCGCCCGGTACACGCATCGCCAAAGCCAGCAAAGCCGCGGTTGCAATATCTGCATCGCGCACGCTATTTACCCCGTCGAGCGCCGCCAACGCCCTGGCGACATTTAGTGCCAGCATCACGCAACGCGGCGACTGAAGCCCAAGCGCCTCGGCAACCTCCGACAATGCAGCATAGGCCTCGTCCGGCATTACTATTGCTCGAAACCGCTCGCGCGCCACACAGACATCGTCAGCATCGTACGGGCTCAGCAGATCGCTCTCACGCAACGCATCAGTCTCCAGTGTTAGCGCCAGGCGATCACGCAGCCGCGGGTCGAGCGGGTCGTCATCCTCGCGCGACTCATCACAAGCCACGATGGCAACGTGCGCATCATCAATGCGCGTCAACCCGTCGCGCTCCAGTCGCACAAGACGCTCATCCAGCGCGTTGCACAATGCGCCAATCACGGTACTCGACTGACGCTCTGCCATCACGAGCTCTATGACGCCGCCATGGGCCTGCGCGATCAAGCCGGTTGCGACTATCGGTTTGCCAGCACTCAGTGTCGCCGCCAGGTCCAAGCCACCAAGCAAACGCTCTTCGGTTGCATTGACCGGCACTTTACACCATGGCGTCTCGGTGATGAGTAGACCCTTCAGCAAAGCAAGCCAACTTCGGCGCACGGGACCAGGTGAACCGTGCAATACGACGCCGCCTATTGCGGCAGGCTCGACGGCCAACACCGCGGCCAACAGGCCGGGGATTTCAGCCGCCTCTAGTGACGGCGCGGACATTAGAGGAGTAACTCCGCGACAGCGCGCTGAACGCGGACACCAGCGTCCGCATCATCCAATGGGTTTCGACGAAGTCGGTGACGCAATGCAATCCCGGCAATCGCCACCAGATCATCGCGCGTTACCTCGCTAGCCTCATGCAGCGCGGCATGTGCGCGCGCTGCGCGAATCAGTGTCAACTCGCCACGTAGTCCATCAGTACCCAACTGCATACATAGCGTCGCGGCATCCGCGAGTACAGCATCCGGTACATTCAATGTCCCGATAAGCGTTATCGCTGTCGCGATCTGCTTGCGAACCTTTCCCTCGCGCCGCGCCCATTTGCGACAGAACGCGGCTGGGTCTTGCTCGAATTGGTCACGACGCCTGATCACTTCAACGCGCATCTCAACGTTGTCCGGCGTTCGTACATCGACAGACAATCCGAAGCGATCAAGCAACTGCGGTCGCAGCTCGCCCTCTTCCGGGTTACCGCTACCAACCAACACGAAGCGCGCCGGGTGGCGTACGCTAAGGCCTTCGCGTTCCACAAGATTCTCGCCGGACGCTGCAACGTCCAGTAGCAAATCGACAAGATGATCTTCCAACAGATTGACTTCATCGATGTATAGAAAGCCGCGATTCGCCCGCGCCAGCAGACCTGGTTCAAAAGCCTTTTCGCCATGCGCTAGCGCACGCTCGAGATCGAGCGCGCCGACGACTCTATCCTCTGTTGCACCTAAAGGCATATCAACGACAGGCACCGCCGCGGAACGCGCCTTGTCGTCCGATTTGTGGAACGCCTTGCACACGTCGCAGCCGCAGGCGCGTTTTTCAGGGTCGGCATTGTATGCGCAGTTCGGCACCACCGGCATTTTCGGCAGCAGCGACGCCAAAGCACGAACCGCGGTGGATTTGCCGGTCCCGCGGTCGCCGAACACTAATACGCCACCAACGCTGATATCTACCGCGGCGATGAGTATCGCAAGCTTCATGTCTTCCTGACCGACGATCGCGGTAAACGGAAATGCTTTTCTTTGAGTCAAACCTTAACCTGAATGCTAGACCAACAACGGCCAACGACTAGACACCACCGCTGGGCTTTTCGTGCCCACCGATGATGGGTGTCTGACCATCGCGGCTGAGTGAAGCGCGCCGCGACACCCGCGCGGCTGGCGCTTGCTCAATGAGGCCCCATTGCCATAGCCACTTATCCGGCACCGGTAGCAACAACAGAACGTGCTCAAGACAAGCCAGCGCAAGCAATGTCAGCACCAGTGCACACGCCGTGATGTCAAACGGTTCGATCAACGCCAAGCGCAGCGGCTGGCTGACCCAGACTGCGAGCGCGAGCGCGAGCAACATCGAGAACGGAAAAACCCAATTGCCCCGCGCATGGGTCACATAACTACTCAGATAGTGAAGATGGCGCGGCCAGAACTCCTCGTGCAAGTTACTTACGCCGAAAAAAATGTTCAGCTTGCTGCTCCAGCGCATCAGCCAGAGCACTGTGAACGCCTGTGCGGCGACGGTGTTTGCCGCATCGCGTGACAGCCATAGCATGGCAACGCCAGTCAGGATTACCGCGATTTCATGGTAAAGACTTGCCTGCACGCCAAAGCGAAATCGCATTGATAAGCGAGCGTCGTAGGGACAGGGGCCTGGCCGGGGCCCTGAGAGATAGCCAAGGAAGTACATCGCTTCGTGCCAGCCCCAAACGGTCAGCGCGCTGGCAAAAGCAATGTATGCACCGCGCGGCGTCGCGTCGCCAAGCGAGATGGCAAAGCCGAACAAGCCAGCGCCAAGCAGCACTGAGACGGCAACAAGGGTTCGTGAAAACGTCTCGTCAGGCAATTGCAGTCGACGCAGCAGCAATACCGTGGTGAGCCACCACAGTACTAATGCTACGACAACGGGCAACGCATAACTCATGGCCCCTCAAATCACCAGGTCGGCGCAAGGCGCACTTGCTTCGGCGTCTCATGTCGGCGCACCGGCAGCATGTACAAACGCAGGAAGACAGCCACTGCGGAAACGCCGCATGCTGCCTTCTTCAGTTTGCCAATGACGCCGCCTTGCCGGGTTGCTGCTTCCGCCTTCTGGCTGATCGCCGTGAGCCGATCGAAGCCGCGCCACATGCGCGGGTCGTCCAGATTTAGCGTGAACGGGAATATCTGCTTGGTGATATCCGAGGTAATATTCAAGACATCGCGATCGTACTCCTCAGCGCTGACACCAAACGCCTTGTGCATTTCTGGCCGGCTGTGATCGCGCACATACATCGTCGAGAACACGGCTAACAGGAAGAATCGAATCCACAACTTGTTATGCCCACTTAACAACTTTGGATTGGACTTCATCATGAGTGCGAACACTTCGCCATGGCGAAACTCATCGTTACACCAGCGCTCAAACCAACGAAAGATCGGATGAAAGCGATTCTCCGGTTGCTTCTCGAGCAGGCGGAATATTTTGATGTAGCGGGCATAGCCTATCTTCTCGGATAGATAGGTTGCGTAGAGAATGTACTTGGGCTTGAAGAATGTGTACTTCTTGGCTTTACGCAGGAAGTTCAGGTTAACCGGCCTGCCGAAGTCCTCGAGCGAGCGATTGATGAAGCTCGCGTGGCGCGCCTCGTCACGCGCCATGTAAGCCATGACCTTGCGCATGTCGGGATTCTTTACCGCTTTCTTGATATCGGCATACAGCGCGCAACCCGAATACTCGGACGTCACAGAAGACACCAGGAAGCCGATGAACTCGTCAAACAGCGCCGGCGGCAAGTCCTTAATCTCAGATGCAAACTGCTCGTCACGCTTGAAGTGGTTCTTGTTTGTGTCGTTCTCAAACTCAAGCATGAGTTTGTCCCACTCATCACGAACCGGGTCCATATCCATGGCATCCATCGCGTCAAAGTCAGTCGTGTAGAAACGCGGTGTGAGCACCGTCTCGGTATTTGCGGCACGTGTCGAATCGTTGACCTGGTTCATATCAGCAGTACTGGCAACCATGTTCAGTCTCCCTCATTACTCATCGATGCGGCGTGCAAAGTGTCATCCACCGCCGGCTGGTAGCTTGGCAAATAGCGTAAGAAGTCTTTGGCATTGATACTGCCAAAAGCGCGTAGATCGATGCGACGTTGGCTGGCCAAGTCAATCAGCACCACGGTACCGTCGGCATACTCCTCGAGCCGGAAACCCGGAGTCATAGGCAGGTTACTCGTGCGCCGCTCGCGGATCAGGCCACGCAACGTGCCGCGCACAAACCCGCCTTCACCAGGCGCAATGACATCCAGCACGCGATCGTCGGCCGATGAGATCACCTCTACGGATCCATCCGGCAGGTCGGCGAACTTCAGCACTTGCGACGACACGATCGCCGATGTCGCAGCGGCCGCAGGTGCGGACGGGTCCACGACCAAGCGCTGCCATGCGACGCCGAGCAGCGTGATCAATACCAGCGCGCCGGCACACAGCAATGGCACGGTGGGCGCTGGATTCTCGTGTAGCTCACTCATCAATGACTCCCGATTCGCGCTGGCATTCAGGCCGGCAGCATCTCATCGTGACCCTGCAATTGCTGCTGCTCCGGTGCATGCGTGACAACATGCGAGCGCAGTGCGTCGGACAGCAGGTCGGCTATCGGGTCAACATTGTCCAGCGCACGCAGCATTGGGCGCACACGCAAGAAACGAAACGGCTTGGCCGACGGCCACAAGATCACATAACTGGCGCGCTCACCCTCGTTCAGCGTCAACTCAATATCGCCGCTTCCATTCGCACGGCGACGCACATCAACGCTGGCAATCTTGCTAAACGGCAGGTTCACGGTGATTGGCAATGCAATTCCAGTGCGAATCACCACTCGCTCAGTCGTGATCGAATAAGACGTCGACCGTGCCGAATAGCGCGCGTACAACGCCAACGCTGCGATGACTGCAAACGCCAGCAAACCCGTCGTCACGAGCGCGTTAGTCGCCGCATCGATAGAGAATCCATCACGCCACACTGCGATGAGGCGCCACACGGCCAGCAGCGCGAAATACACTGCGAGCTTGCGCAGATGCAGCGCATGCCGCGCTAATCCGGCAATGCCTGGCCCGCCACGCCACAATGCACGCTCTCCCGTTGGCAGTGCCGCGGGAAAGTCTTGCGTTAACGGCGCCTTGGGCATGCTCATATCAGTGGCTCCGAGCGCTCAGGCGTTGCCAACAGTTTACCGCCACCAAAGTAACCGCAGACCTTGTCTTCCTCGAGCAAGGTAATCGTGTCTGCATCCTTCAGACGTGGCGCATTGCCGAACTGTTTGGCCAGCAATGCATCAACAACTATGCTGTTGCTTGCTGCTTTCAGGTCCGCGAACGCAAACGGAATCAGTATATTGCCGCTGCCGGCCACCTCATTCAGGGCGACCTCGATGTAGACGATCATTGGCTCTGGAATATCAATCCACGCATCGGTTACCGTGCCAATGTTTTCACCATCCGCAGAGATGACGGACATACCGCGAGGATCGGGATCACGCGAGTCGACATGGAAGCCTGGCTGTGTGCGCATTGGCACGATGCGTGGCTTGCCGTGCAGAGTCAGGTCCGGCGTATCCTGACGGTTCGACCAGGCAGCCGGGCCAACACCATCAACCAGCGGGTCACCCGTCGGGACAATCGGCGCACCTGGAATCGGCGCAACAGACTCCGCTGCCAGCTCATAGTCATCTACCGGCCGCGGCACCGTGACGGTTCCGCCATGCGCCAGTTTGTAGGTTTTGACATCAGGCGGCGCTGGAAAGCCGCGAACCACTGAGGTGCCGCCGCCTTCTCCAACCAGGGGATACCCCTCGCGCTTGCTCTCGCGATGCAGGTACAACACCAGCACAGCGAAAAACAGCCAGAACAAGGTGAATAGAATCTCCACCAGGTCCACAGATCCAAATACATTGTTAGTCATGACATGACTCCTGAACAGGAAGCTAGTGGGGGAACTCGGTCAGGCCAAGCCGGCCGTCTTCTTCCACCGTTGCTTCACGGGTGAACTTCGCCAATGGACCAATAATGACCAACGTGACAAAGAGCAAGAACACTTCAAATTGATAAACCAGGCTATAACTCGCACTGGACGAAGAAAACGCTGGACCGAGATAGCCTGACTCGATCCATACGTTAAGCAAATCACGTAGCGACCCGCCGACGGCAATGCCAAGACCTGTCGCCGTAGCCTGCACGGCGCCCCACGCACCCAGCGCAAGCCCACTACCGGCAACGCGCGACAAATCCATCGCAGCCACCAACGTACCCACACTGAACAAGCCTGCACCGAAACCGATCAGCCAGACGCCAGCCTGGAACAAGACGCGCGACTGCAGCGGTGCGACCACGCTGACCATAGCGAAGGCCACGATGCCAACTAGCGCGCCATAGCCCGCTAGGCGATGTGGGTCAGTGCCGCCGGTGAGCCAGCGCGCCGAGAAGCCGAATGCAATGAGTGTTCCGAATGCCAGCAGTGCCGTGAGTCGGGTCGTCTCAGAAACCGCCATCGATAATACTTGCGCACCGAAGGGTTCCAGCAGGATGTCCTGCATCGTGAATCCGGCGGTACCAAGCCCCAGCGCAAACAGCAGCCGTGTCGTGCGCGGGTCAGCATTGAGCTTCCGCCACGCAACTCGGAAACCATGACGATGCATAGGCTTGGCGGTGCGTTCGGGATCAATCGTTTCCTGCTTCCACAACGCAATGACATTCAGGACCAGCGTCACCATGGCTGCGCCTTGAATGACCTTGATCAGCTTCAGCTGCGTGAAGTCAGTCAGCAACCAGCCGAATAGCAAGGAGCTGACGAGCATGCCAATCAACAGCGTCACGAATAGCAAGGCGACGACGCGCGGGCGCGATGCCTCCGGGGCGATATCCGTCGCCAGCGCGAGACCGGCTGTCTGGGTCGTGTGCATACCCGCGCCCACTAACAGAAACGCTAACGCAGCGGCGACCTGCCCAAGAAGCACGGGCCCACCATCGCCAGACATGATCAATAGCGCAAACGGCATGAATGCGAAGCCGCCGAATTGCAGCAGCGTACCTATCCAGATGAATGGCACACGTCGCCAGCCAATGGCGGACACGAAATTGTCCGAACGAAATCCAATCAGTGCGCGCAGTGGTGCGAATACCAGCGGCAACGCGACCATCAAGGCCACCAATGATGCTGGCACGTTCAGCTCAACGATCATCACACGATTGAGGGTGCCGTTAAGGAGTACGACCGCCATACCGACGGAAATCTGAAACAAGGACAAACGCAGCAAGCGGGTGAGGCCCAGCTGGCTGCTCGCGACATCCGCGAACGGCAGCAGTGCCGGCGCAACCGTGCGCCAGCGATTCGCCAGTTTGTCGGACAAGGCGCCCACTATCGCGTCAACTCCATTGCAAGTGATTTGTAGAATCCGCTGCTCACGCGATGCGTGCGTCCCAACGAGAACGTGTCTAATGCCTCCTGCTCACCGAAACGGCTCTGCAACAGATTCTGCGACACGGGAATAATCTCAGGGGCACGATGCTCACGGTGCGGAATCAGCCGCCCTACCGTGTGCATCACCGTCAGCATCGGTGTGCGCGGCGCGACCGTGAACAACATCGCACGACGTGTGCGTTTGCCGATCGCAGCCAACGTACTGGCAATGTCCTCAGCCTGGTAGTGGATCAACGAGTCCATTGCGACGACGTAGTCGAATGCACCGAAACTCTCGTCAAGCATGTCGCCAACGCGAAAATCGATCGTGCCGCTACCGGCTATCGCCGGCGTACGCTCGGCGGCAAGCTCCACCAGCGTCGGCGAAACATCCACGGCCAACACCTCGGCGCCGCGCTCTGCGGCAATCACCGACAATGCACCAGTACCACAGCCCGCATCCATCAAGCGCAATCCACGCATGTCCTGCGGTAACCAGCTCAGCAATGTATCGCGCATTTCATTGCGCCCTGCCCTCACAGTGGCGCGAATGCGCCCTACCGGCGCGTCTGACGTTAACTTTGCCCAGGCTGCTGACGCAGTCTGATCAAAGTAGGTGGTCAGTTTTTGACGCGTTTGCTGGTAGGTACCGTCGCTCATCAGTCGAAACCCAGAAAATCAAAAATCTCACGATCTTTCATTGGCGATGCATCCAACGGCTCGGTGCCGTCCCACAACTGCTGTGCCAGACGCAGGTACTCGGCCTGCACGGCCTCAAGCTCCGGCGAAGGGTCCATTTCGAACAGCGTCGATTTTTTCAGACGGCTGCGACGAATCACGTCGAGGTCCTGGAAATGTGCGACCCGCTCGAGCCCAACGAGCTTGTTGAAGCCATCAATCTGATCTGTATTGGCACTGCGATTAGCAATCACACCGCCGAGTCGCACGTTGTAGTTCTTGGACTTGGCCTTGATCGCTGCAACGATTCGGTTCATAGCAAAGATCGAATCGAAATCGTTTGCCGTCACAATTAACGCCCGGTCTGCATGCTGTAGCGGGGCCGCAAAACCGCCGCACACAACATCGCCAAGCACATCGAAAATCACGACATCGGTATCTTCCAGCAAGTGGTGTTGCTTGAGCAGCCTTACCGTTTGACCGACCACATAGCCACCGCAACCGGTGCCTGCTGGCGGCCCGCCAGCTTCAACACACATGACACCGTTGTAGCCTTCATAGACGAAGTCATCGACGCGCAACTCTTCGCTGTGGAATTCGACCGACTCGAGCACGTCAATCACTGTCGGCACCAGGCACTTGGTCAGCGTGAAGGTCGAATCGTGCTTGGGATCGCAACCAATCTGCAGCACGCGCTTACCCAGCTTGGAGAACGCTGCCGACAGATTCGATGATGTTGTGCTTTTGCCGATACCGCCCTTGCCGTAGACCGCAAAAACTTTGGCCGTATCAATCTTCATATCAGCGTCAAGGTGCACCTGAACGCTGCCAGCGCCGTCTCCCGCGGTGGGTCGGACGGTTACTGGTGCTGCTGTCGCATGGCTCATAAGGTTTCCCCGTTTATCGCTGACGCTGGCCTAGCGGCCAAAGTGCGCCTTTGCTTCGTAAAGTGTTTCAACCGAAATTTCTGCTACGCCTTGCTCGCGGGCGTAGCGTTCTGTATTGCGCCGCGCTTTGCCACGAACAAAAAACGGAATCTTGCCTAGCTCTTTTTCGGCATCCGTTAGCCACGAGGGTTCGTCGCTGGCTTGGTCCACAACCGCAACGGCCGCATTGCCATCGGCAGTGGGTGTTGTGGTCGCTGTCGCGTTGCCCGCAAAATGGCCAAGATGAGACGGCGCTGCATCATCGCTGAACTCAAAATCCTCGCGGAACATACCGAGCAGGTGCTCCTCAAGCCCCATCATGAGCGGATGCACCCAACTGTCGAACAGCACGTTGGCGCCCGCATAGCCCATTTGCGGTGCATGTGCGGCCGGAAAATCCTGTACGTGCATCGGCGCAGAAATGACCGCGCAGCCAATCCCCAATCGCTTGGCGATATGCCGCTCCATTTGTGTGCCAAGGACCATCTCGGGTTGCGCTGCCGCGACTGCTTCCTCGACCTCAAGATAGTCATCCGTGATCAACGGCTCGACCCCATAGCGTTCCGCTGCCGCACGAATATCGCGAGCAAATTCGCGGCTGTAGGTACCAAGCCCAACAACCTCGAAACCCAGTTCCTCGTGCGCGACACGCGCGGCGGCGACGGCATGTGTTGCGTCGCCAAAGATAAACACGCGCTTGCCTGTCAGATAAGTGGAGTCCACCGAGCGCGAATACCAGGGCAAACGCGACTGCTTGTCAGCCAACGCAGGCGCAGGATCAACGCCTGCAAGCTCCGCGACTTCCTTTATGAATTGCGTCGTCGCGCCGACCCCTATTGGGACGGTACTCACCATTGGCTGATCGAAAGCCCGCTTGAGCCAGCGCGCTGTCGTATCACCAATCTCGGGATACATAACGATATTGAAGTCGGCGTCGCCGATGCGTGTGAGATCATGCGGCGTCGCGCCCATTGGGCCAATGACGTTAATGTCGATACCCAACGCGCGCATCATGTCGCTAATCTCGCGAACATCATCGCGGTGTCGAAACCCCAATGCCGTGGGACCCAGCAAGTTGACCCGCGGACGTTGCCCCGGCTCGCGTGGTGGCCGTTTGCCGCCTGGCGGTAACGCGTTTGACCCAGCCAGGGCACGAACCAGATGGTAGAACGTCTCGGCCGCGCCCCAGTTTTCCTTGCGCTGGTACGAAGGCAATTCCAACGGAATCACGGGAATCGGTAGCCCGAGACCAGCCGCCAACCCACCCGGATCGTCCTGAATCAACTCTGCCGTGCACGAGGCACCAACGATCATGGCGCTGGGCTTGAAGCGCTCGTAAGCGTCACGCACCGAATCCTGAAACAGGGTTGCGGTATCACCGCCGAGATCACGCGCCTGAAACGTTGTGTATGTGACCGGCGGGCGCTTGTCCCGTCGTTCGATCATTGTGAAAAGCAGATCGGCGTATGTATCGCCCTGCGGCGCATGCAGCACATAGTGCAAATCGCGCATACCCGTTGCGACGCGCATCGCACCGACATGCGTTGGGCCTTCATATGTCCAGAGCGTCAGTTTCATTAGACCGCCAACAACCCCCGCCGCCGCAGCGGCCTGGCGAACAGCTCGGCACAGTCGCCAGCCTGCTCATAACCGTGCATCGGCGTAAACAACAACTCGATCGACCACTTGGTCGTTACGCCTTCGGCCTCCAGCGGATTAGCCAGGCCAAGTCCACACACGACAATATCCGGCGCATCCGCCATGCACCGGTCCAGTTGCTTATCGACGTCCTGGCCTTCGCTAATACGGGTCTCTGGCGGCAGCAGCGCAAGCTCCTCGGCCAAATGCTCGCGATGCAAGTAAGGCGTTCCAACTTCGACAAGCTCCATGTCGAGCTCTTCGGCGAGAAACCGCGCCAGCGGTACTTCAAGCTGTGAGTCCGGAAAAAAGAAGATGCGCTTGCCAGCCAACAGCTCGCGCTGCCGAGCGACCGCATGGGTCGCACGGTCACGGGCGGGTCTCGTCACGGCGTCAAACGTTTTTTCACTGACACCCCAGTCGGTTGCGGCCGCGCGTAACCAGGCAGTCGTGCCCTTCTCACCGAACGGGAATGGTGACGCTATTCGGCTGGCACCGCGCTCGTCAAGCGCTTGGGCGGTTTCGGTCAGAAACGGTTGTGCCAGCAAGTATCGTGTTCCGGGCCCGACCGCGGGCAACGCGTTTGCATGGCGCATTGGCAGGAATGACACCGGCCCGATCTCCATCCGGTCGAATAGCACTTGCATTTGGTCTTCAACGACATCGGCAAGCGCCCCGACAACCAGCAGGGATCGATCCTCGCTCGCGGGCATCTCTGGCACCAGCGATGCAAGACACGCGTCCTCGCCCTGGGTGAATGTGGTTTCTATCCCACTGCCTGAATAGTTGAGAACCCGCACCTGCGGCATAAACTGCGCGGAAAGCCGCTCAGCGGCGCGGGACAAGTCGAGCTTGATGACTTCCGACGGGCAGGACCCGACGAGGAACAGGAGCTTGATATCGGGACGTCGCGCCAGCAAGCGCGATACCTCTCTATCAAGCTCCTCATTCGCATCAGCAAGCCCAGCCAGGTCGCGGTCATCAATGATTGCCGTGGCGAACCTCGGCTCCGCGAAGATCATGACTCCCGCGGCTGACTGGATAAGGTGTGCGCAGGTCCGGGAACCCACCACAAGAAAAAAGGCATCCTGAATCTTCCGGTGCATCCATACGATGCCGGTCAGGCCACAAAAAACCTCTCGCTGGCCTCGCTCGCGAATGACGTTGTCACCGGCGCGCAAGTTCTCCAACGGCTGCAACACAGCGTCTGTCATTGCATTGCCCCTTCGGGCGCCATGCGTGAAGACTTGCGCAAAGCGGCGCCAACATTAGCCTCGCCGAGCCGAGCGATTCGAAATTTCCAGACGAATTGAACGGCATTAACGACGTAGGCAGCGTACGCCGCAATGGCCAAATACATTTGTTCGGTCAACGTCAGCCAACCGAAGAACACGCAGGCCAGATAAGCGGTATGCAGCGCCAACACCAGCATGCTGACCATGTCTTCCCAAAAGAATGCGGGCACGAAAAGGTACTGATCGAAGACTGCCTTTTCCCAGATTGAGCCCGTGATCATGATTGCGTAGAGCACGAGCGTTTTTATCACCACGGATGCCGTTGCAACGGCCGCGCCCTCGCCCGTGGCGAGATAGCGCAACACCAGTGCGAGACTGACCAAAAAGACAAGAAACTGAAGTGGCGCGAGTATCCCCTGCACCAACGTCCAGGGCGTCTCGTCACGCCGCTTGCGCTGGTCAGCCGTATAGAGAGGCTGGGTCTCTTCTGAAAGGGCAACGCGGTTCGCCATTTCGTGTAGAAGCTCCAATGTATAAACATGCACTGTCAGAGGTTAGTGACAGCTCTGTGTGTCCAATTTACGAGGCTTGCCGCTTAGTGTCAACCAAACAATACGTCAATGAATATTGACATTGTTGTAGCAGGGGTGTCTACTAAAGGAGTCGAAATTCTCAGTGCTATGATCCCGAAGCTGATTTTCACAGGTCTTTGGGGAGTACGCTGATGAAAAGCGATCAGGTTGAACCGGGTCTCAATGGCATATTTTTGCGGTTGATTGCCACCAGTCGCCGACTGTTGAGGCAACAACGTAACGCACCGACTGTTGAGCTTGATTCTTTATCTAACATTATTGAAAAAGAAATCATTCCTCGACTGCAAATGAGTTTCACCGGTACACACGAAAGTCCCGAAGTCTCGACGCCAGCCAAGGTTAGGCCGGAGTACGATGTCGAACGCTTTGTCGATGCCCTGTTATCGCAACGCGCCGATGACGCACAACGCTTCATTAGCGACCTGCGCGATACTGAGCATTCGCTTGTCCAGATTTACCAGCACCTGCTGGCACCAGCTGCCGCAAGGCTTGGCGAGATGTGGGAAGACGATTTATGCAGCTTTGCCGAGGTCACCATTGCGATCACTAAGATCCGGCATATCTTCATTGCGACGGCACCGCTGTTTCCCGTCGCCTTTAATGAAGACACCGGCGATGCGCCGGCGATTCTCTTGACGACCGTGCCGGGCGAGCAACACACATTCGGCCTGTATCTGGCTGTGGAGATGTTCCGCGCGGCGAATTGGTCAGTGTGGTCGGGAACGCCGCGCTCTATGACTGAGCTGGTGGGGTTGGTCGAGCGCGAACGCTACGACGTTGTCGGCTTGTCTGTCAGCGCAAGTCGCAATGCCGGTGCAATCAGCACAGCAATTGCCGAAATCCGCAAGCACTCGGCCAATCCGCAGATCCAGGTGATCATCGGCGGGAACATCGTCACCAAACGGCCCGAGTTACTGGAGGACTTAAACATAGACCTAATTGCGACAGACATTGATACAATTACTGCACAGGCAGCAGCACTGCTGCAATGGCAGCAACCCGCGCCTCTATAACCACGTCATCGACGATGTCTGAATCGTCGCGACAACAAGGCCTTAAGACGCTCGCATGATTCCATTCAAGACTACACAGGGCGCACTGCGAGAACTCAGCCATGATTCGATCGCCAAACTCATTGGCGCATCGCATGACATCACGCTACTCCTTAACAAGGACGGTGTCGTCGTTGACGTCGCCTATGGTGGCGAGCGCCCGCTCGATCGGCTTGCTGGCGAATGGATTGGGCAAGCCTGGGTTGATACGGTAACCGAGGAAAGTCGCCCAAAAATTGAACGCTTATTGGCCGAAGCAGATTCGAACGGAGACGAACGCCGTTGGCGACAAGTCAATCACCCATCGAGCGACAAACTCGATGTGCCAATCCTCTATTTGGCGATAAATGCGGGTGACAGCGATTTGATTCTGGCCATCGGCAAAGATCTTCGGCCCATATCTGACATGCAACAACAGCTGCTCGATATGCAGCACTCAATCGAGAGCGAATACGTGCGCCTGCAGCAGGCGGAAATGCGTTACCGCATCCTGTTTCAGACCAGCGGCGAAGCCATTGTCATCATGGACCCCTCAAACGGGCGCATTCTCGAGGCGAACCCGGCGGCCGCAGAACTGTTGAATGACAAAGTCACACGGCTCATAGGACGGCCGCTGCACAAGAGCTTCGCTGAGACCTCGCACACGCCGATCGACGACATGCTTGCCACGGTCAGAGCCACTGGCAAAGAAGGTCGCATCAACGTAAAGACCGCTCAGGAAGACCGCGATGTCTGGATCAGCGCCGTACAATTGCAGCGCGAGAGTTCGCGACTGTACATGTTGCGCCTGATCAGTGATGACAATGCGCGCTCAGGACGCCTGCACAACGATCACGACAACTTGCTGCTCGATCTGCTCGAGAAATCGTCAGACGGCTTTGTCATTACTGATCAGTCTGGCCAGATTCTGACCGCCAATACCGCTTTCCTGGAGCTTTGCCAGGTTGCATCCGAGTTTCAACTGCATGACCAGCCGCTGGATCAGTGGATTGGCCGCCCCGGGGTGGATGTCAACGTGCTGCGTAAAAACCTCGTTCAGCGGGGTCGCGTGCGACAGTTTTTCACCATTGTGAACGTCGAGTATGGCTCACCGATCGATGTCGAGCTGTCGGCTGTGGCCCTCGATGACAATGGCACGACGCGTTACGGCTATGTGGTGCGACGCGTGATTCGCCAAAGCGACAATGGGCGCATTATTGACGAGAGCAAATCACTGCCACAATCCGTCGAGCAGATGACCGAATTGGTGGGTCGCGTTCCGTTGAAAGACCTCGTTCGCGAGACCACCGATATCATCGAAAAAATGTGCATCGAAGCAGCGTTGAGAACAACCGGCGACAACCGCGCGTCAGCTGCCGAAATACTCGGGCTCAGCCGTCAATCGTTGTATGTCAAATTACGTCGCCACGGACTGGGCAGTGACGATAGCGGGGACAAGGAAAAGTGACCGTTTTGCGCGAAAGGCGTATTAAGTAGAAAACGCCGGCGATCTTTTGCCTGCGACCCAATCCGACTGTCAATCTAATGACACAATTGTTTGTCAATTTAAATTGACACTTTTGATGTGCCGTTATACCTTCTGTGTATGCCAGAAAGTACTGCCGCACGGCTCCGACAGACGCCGACCTGGCTGTCCGTTATCGAGCTACTGAAGCCTGTTACGTGGTTCCCGCCTATGTGGGCATTCGCGTGCGGTGTTGTTGCGTCTGGTGTCGCGGTCGAGCCTCGCCTGCCCTTTTTGCTCGGCGGTATCCTGTTAGCTGGCCCTTTCCTATGCGGCACGAGCCAGGTCGTCAACGATTGGTTTGACCGCCATGTCGATGCGCTCAATGAGCCTGATCGACCCATTCCATCAGGCCGAATCCCGGGCCGGATGGGCCTTACCATCGCGTTGGTCTGGTCAGTCGTTTCAATGCTGGTAGCGAGCCTACTGGGGTTTTGGGTGTTTTGGGCCGCCGCCTTGGGACTCGCGCTCGCGTGGGCCTACAGCGCACCGCCGTTTCGACTAAAGCGGAACGGCTGGTTTGGCAATAGTGCTGTCGGGCTATGTTACGAGGGCCTGCCATGGTTCACGGCAGCCGCTGTCATGACTGGCGGCCTGCCGTCAGCTGAAAACCTGTGGCTCGTTGCGCTCTACAGCATCGGCGCGCACGGCATCATGACGCTGAATGACTTTAAGGCGCTCGAGGGCGACTTGAAAATGTGCATTCGATCGTTGCCCGCCCAGCTTGGCCCAACGCACGCCGCGCGCTTGGCGTGCGTTGTCATGATCGTGCCACAACTCGTCGTCGTCGCTCTATTGTGGCATTGGCAGGCGCCTATCTTCGCGGCTGTCGTTGCCGTTTTGGTTGTCGGCCAAGTCGCAATGATGCCACGACTACTCGGCGACCCGATGCGCTATGCGCCGTGGTACAACGCCACGGGCATCACCCAGTTTGTCAGCGGCATGATGGTCAGTGCATTCGCGCTTAGAGGTATTGCGGCATGAACGGACTGTCGTGGCTCGGCATCGTTAGGTTAGGCGTTGTCCAAATGTCGCTCGGCGCTATCGTTGTGCTGACAACCTCGACACTCAATCGCGTCATGGTGGTAGAACTCGGCATGCTGGCCGTCCTGCCCGGCATCCTTGTAGCCGTGCATTACTTCATCCAGATTATGCGCCCGCGTTTTGGCCATGGGTCAGACATGGGGGGCCGCAGGACACCGTGGATTATTGGTGGCATGGCGGTGCTCGCAGTTGGTGGTGTTGGCGCAGCAGTCGCGACGATGGTTATGGCGACAAATGCGATTGCCGGCATCGGCCTGGCAACCTTGGCGTTTATCCTGATTGGCGCCGGTGTCGGTGCAAGCGGCACATCCTTGCTCGTTTTGCTTGCGGCAGAAGTCTCACCTGCGCGACGTGCGCCCGCCGCAACCATTACCTGGGTCATGATGATATTTGGTTTCGCCCTGACTGCTGGCGTCGCTGGCGCGTGGCTGGATCCGTTCTCAATGCCGCGCCTGATAGCAGTCACCAGCGTCATTAGTATCATTGCCCTCGGTGCAACCATCCTCGCCGTGCGCGGTATCGAGCGCTGCGACGGCACTCGAGCAAAGCACGAATCACAACCGATACAGAACGAGGCGCCGCAAGCCGGTTTTACGGATGCCGTGCGCGAAGTGATGAGCGAACCTCAGACTCGCCGGTTTGGGCTCTTCGTGTTTATTTCCATGCTCGCCTACAGCGCCCAAGATCTGGTCTTGGAGCCTTTTGCCGGTGCAGTATTCGGGCTCACGCCGGGGCAATCCACGCAGTTGGGCGGCATGCAGCACGGCGGCGTGCTGGTTGGCATGATTGCGGTCGCCATCATTGGCAATCGTTTTCCCCGGGCGCTGCGCCAATGCATGATTACTGGCTGCTTGATTTCGGCAATCCTGCTGACCTGTCTGGCCTTGGCTGGCCAGCTTGGCGGCAACTGGCCACTGCAGGCCAATGTTTTCGCGCTCGGCATCGCCAATGGCGTCTTTGCCGTTGCGGCAATCGGCAGCATGATGCATCTGGTAAGCCATGGCCGCAGCGGTCGCGATGGGGTCCGGATGGGCGTTTGGGGCGCGGCGCAAGCGATCGCATTCGGACTTGGCGGCATCGCTGGTACGCTCGCGATCGATGTGATTCGGTGGCTCACCGGTGAGGTTACGGTCGCCTATTCGCTAGTGTTTGCGATTCAGGCGAGCTTGTTCATTGCCGCGTCCATATTGGCGGCGCAGCTGAGCAACAAACGAGGCACCGGCGCGCAAGCCACCACAGGACACACCCGGTCACGCCTCGAAACGGCCGACCTATAACGGGATATAACTATGCAAACCTTTGATGTGATCGTAATTGGCGGCGGACCAACCGGTGCGACCGCCGCCCATGACCTGGCCGGTCGCGGACACAATGTGCTGCTGTTGGACAAACGTGGGCGCATCAAACCGTGCGGTGGCGCCGTGCCACCGATACTGGTGCGAGAGTTCGATATCCCCGAGTCGCAACTCGAGGCCAAGGTCACCGATGCACGGATGATTTCGCCGACCAATGTAAAGGTCGACATGTCGGTGGGCGGTTGGGTAGGTATGGTCGATCGCGAGGTGTTTGATGAATGGTTGCGCGAGCGGGCTGCGAATGCTGGCGCAACGCGCGTTGACGGCACGTTCAAAAAAGTCGAACCGCGTGATGGCGACACGTCTGTCGTGACCTATGTCGACAAACAGAGCAAACAGATCGTGTCTGTCACGGCACCGTACATCATCGGCGCTGACGGCGCACATTCAAATGTTGCGCGTCAATGTGTCGCCGGTGCCGACAAGATTCCGCACGTGTTTGCCTATCACGAGATCGTTGAGTCACCAGAGTTCGTCAGTGACGACTTCAATCCAAAGCGATGCGATGTCTACTATCAGGGTGACGTGTCACCTGACTTTTATGGCTGGGTTTTCCCGCACGGCGAGAAGACCAGCATAGGCATGGGCACTGCTCATCAAGGTTACTCGTTGCGTGGATCGACCAGCTTGTTGCGGCGACGCGCTGGCCTCGCAGATGCCAAGACCATCAGAACCGAGGGTGCGCCGATCCCGCTGCGTGCGATGAAACGCTGGGACAACGGACGCGATGTCCTGCTGGCAGGTGACGCCGCGGGTGTCGTGGCGCCCGCGTCGGGCGAAGGCATCTACTATGCCATGCACACCGGCAGGCTTGCCGCTGACGCCGTAGAGCAAGCGTTACAAACAGGTAATCCCAAAGCCCTGCGACAAGCCCGCAAGCGGTTTCGCAGAGCGCATGGCCGAGTCTTTTTCATTCTCGGCATCCTGCAGAAGTTCTGGTATTCCAGCGACACGCGTCGTGAGAAATTCGTCAAGATATGCCGTGACCCCGACGTGCAGCATCTGACCTGGGAGGCGTATATGAACAAGAAGCTGGTCAGGGCCAAGCCAGTCGCCCACGTGCGTATCTTCTTCAAGGATCTCGCTCACCTGGTGGGACTAGCGCCACGATGACACCTGCCCAGTCAGCGAGACAACTCTCGTTCTGGGTGTCCCTGGGTGGCGCATTTACGATCGGCGCAATCGGCGGCGCATTAACCCAACTTGGACCCTGGTACGGGGCGTTGAGCAAGCCACCATTTCAACCACCTGACTGGGCGTTTGGCCCGGCATGGACTCTGATTTTTGTGCTGTCAGCGTATAGCGCTCACCGACTGTGGGAAGTTGCGACGAGCCGCGCACTGCGCATACAGGTCGTCGCCTTATTCCTTACCAATGGCGCACTAAATCTTGGCTGGAGCTACTTGTTCTTCTTTATTCAAAGGCCTGATCTCGCGCTCGTCGAGGCAGCCGCTCTTTGGCTATCGGTGCTGATCATTATCGTTGTTGGCGGCCGTCGCTTGCCTGTCGTGCGGTTGCTGATGGCTCCGTATCTAATCTGGGTGACGTTCGCCATTGCCCTGAATGGCGCGATCGTTGAACTCAACAAGCCATTCACAGGCTAACAAGCACAAAAAAGCCCTTGCCCTGATCACCAGGACAAGGGCTGATTCGTCAACCCTAGACTCTAGCTCATACGATTGTAGCTGGCGCACCAACCTTCGGCGTTGACCGCCTTGCCGGCAAAAATTGAGCAAGCACCCCAGCCGCCCCCGCCTGCGACGTACAACGCGCAGTTCCTGCAGTACTCATTGGCTTCTGCACCGCGCCCCGGATACTTGGCCGTATCGATTTCGCTGGCATCATGCTTATACCCTAAAGCCTGGGCCACAGGATCGCTCTCTTCGAGTTCGGGCAGACCGCCCGCTGCACCCGACACCGCATCCTTCGCGTCATCCGCCATATCCGCGGCAGCATCCTTAGCGTCGTCCATCGCGTCGCTGGCGGTGTCCGCAGCATCAGCCATGGCATCGCTAGCGTCGCCCGCCATGTCACTAGCCGCATCCATGGCATCGTCCGCCATGTCGCCTGCGGCTGTCGCTGCGTCGTCAGCCATATCTGCGGCTGCATTAGCCGCCTCATCGGCAGCATCTGCAGCTGAATCAGCAGCCGCTTGCGCCTGCTCGGTGGCCGAGCCAGAAGAATCATCGCCCGAGCACGCCACCAAACCAGTCAACGGCAATACGACGGCGGTACTGGCAGCCAATTTCACCAGTTTGCGGCGTTGCTCGTCTGTCTTCAGATCATCATCATGCATGGACATATCCTTTGCTGTCGCTTTATCCGGACCCAATGGTAATGTAGGGATGAGGTTGGACGCAAAAATCGGATGGCGCTTTATTGCGACAACAATCAGACAACCCGAACGAGTACAACCTGGCGTTATCAAATTTGGCGGCACGCGAGCTTTGCACGATGCAACAATAGCGACGACCTTAGCAACGCCTAGTCACTGGACGCAGTCGACTATTTGTTAGCCCGCCCCGACTTTCTTCTCTCACCGTGCGCATGCACGTAGCGATACTGTGCACGACACTCACGCGTGAATTCAATTTGCCCGACCAACCATAACCAATAGCCAATGAGCTCAGCGATTTCTTCGGCTGCAAGCTTGGCGACGCGCAGATAGCTTTCCCCCATCAGACGCTGCCAGAACGCTTCATGACCCATCAGGTTCGCGAAAATCAGTAACGTGAATACGCCACATACCATCAACGCAATGCCGATCGAAGGCATAGCCCGCGCATAGGCCAACCTTAGCGCCTTCGCATGGCGGTAACAGTAAACGATAGTCACCACGGCCAACACCGCGACTAACAACTGCCAAGCGTGATCGATCACATAGTAATCGAGAAACAGATCCATCTCTCGAATACCGGCAGCGACCGCAATCGACAGCATCAGGTACCCGATCACGCGATACTGTGGCACCAGGCGCGTTGAGAACCAGGCGAGCATCGCAATCATCGCCAGCATAGCAAGTTGCAGCCACTCGACAATGGAGTATTCGCTGGTACCCAGCGTCGGTGCCAGTGGGCTGAATACCAGTAACCGCAGGCCGTTATCCGCGGCCATTGGCGTCACCATGAGCAGCGCCATGATGACGCCGAGCAGCACGCTGTAGACTGCCAGACGAAACAAGATCATGCGCTTAACTCAGAAGTCACGGGAGACAATACGCGATGCTTAATAAGCCACTGCTGGGCGTCGTTGGCATCGGTCAAGAACCACGATGCCGTCGAGCCAGCGCGGAAACTGTAGCCCCACGCATCCATATCACACGCCACCGACCGCCAGCCAATATCCGGGATCTGATCGGCAATAACAAGCTGTAAAAAGCACACCGCGCACTCCTCCAGATCATCACCACCGGCATCGCGATCCAACCGCTGTCGGCGCATATCATCCATACAAATCGCATGGCAGGCTTCATGCAATAGAGAATGTAGCGGCGTGTCTGCCCGTGCGTGCACCTGGTTGCCGCGCAAGCCTGCTTCTGGTTCGCCCCAATAGGTGGCCGGAATCGGGGCGCCCTTGTCATGCATGGACAACTCAAGACCGTGGCGTTGGAGCACCGCGAGCAATGCGCTGCGTTGCACGTCGTTGGCAAGCACGCTGCCAGTTAAGATCATGACTCCAGCGACGCAAGCTGGCGAAGAATCACATCTACCAAATCGTCAACGATCAGGTCGCGCAGCAGCTGCTCCTCCTGAACTTTGCCAAGCACCTCGAATTCGCTCCACGTGTAGTCACGCGTCAACGTGAGCCCCGGCCTGCTCAGCAACTCCTCGCCATTGTGCGTGAACCGATAGCTCAGTGTGTAGAAGACTTCGTACTCGCGCGGAATATTGCGTACGGAAACCGACAACACTCGCTGGCCGGTAGCTTCGTCCGATATGGCGAGCCGACTGGTCGCAAGCGGATCAATGGCGACCCCACGCGCGAGCAGCTCACGTTCGAGCGCAAGATATAAATCTGAACGCGTGTCCTGCGTCTCGATCGCAATGCTCACCAGATACGAAGGCAAAGGTTGTTGCCCCGCGAGCTGAAAACCGCATCCGCAAAATAGGCCGAGTAAGCCAGTGAGAAAAAGCCATCGCATCGCCATTACCTAAACCACAATATTGACAAGCTTTCCCGGCACGACAATGACTTTGCGCACGGGCTTGCCATCAATGAACGATTGAACATGGTCATCCGCCAATGCCAGCGACTCAAGCCCAGCCTTATCGGTATCAGCACCAACCTGCATTCGCGCACGCAATTTGCCATTTACCTGCACGACTACTTCAACCTGGTCACGCACCAGTGCGTCGGTATCGGCAATTGGCCAACGTGCCTCCACAACCGGCGTCTCATGCCCAAGAGCGACCCATAACTCATGGGTGATGTGCGGCACGATGGGCGCCAGCAACAGCACGGCAGTTTCCAGCGCCTCCTGACGCACCGCCTGACCACGCGGATCGGCCACGTCAAACGCGGTCACTGTATTGATCAACTCCATAACACCGGCGATCGCCGTATTGAACGTATAGCGCCGACCGACATCATCGGACACCTTTGCAATCGTCTCATGAGTCTTTCGCCGCACATTTTTTTGGTCTTCGCTGAGCCCGTCAAAGCCGGCCGCTGCTGACACACCTGCCTCGACGTGCTGGTTAACCACTCGCCAGACCTTGCGCAAGAATCGAAACGCTCCCGCCACACCGTCGTCGGACCACTCCAACGCCTGCTCGGGCGGCGCCGTGAACATGATGAACAGTCTTACCGTATCGGCCCCGTACTCTTCGATCATGCCTTGCGGGTCGACTGTGTTGCCTTCCGATTTGGACATCTTGCGACCGTCTTTAAGCACCATGCCTTGTGTGAGCAAATTCGTGAAGGGCTCGTCGGCCGCAGACAACCCGACATCGCGCAACAGCTTCTGAAAAAAGCGCGCGTACAACAAATGCAGGATCGCATGCTCGATACCACCAATGTACTGATCGACAGGCAGCCAATAGCCTGCACGCTCATCCAACATGGCGTCGGCCGCGTCAAACGAGGCGTAGCGTGCGTAATACCATGAGGACTCGAAGAACGTATCGAACGTATCCGTTTCACGCCTGGCAGGCTTGCCGCAGGCCGGACAATCGACGGCTAGAAACTCGGGCATGTCCTTGAGTGGCGATCCGGTGCCGCTAACAACCACGTCCTCAGGTAACACGACCGGCAAGTCCTGCTCCGGAACCGCCTGGGCGCCGCAGTCATCACAGTAGATGATTGGGATCGGCGTGCCCCAATAGCGTTGCCTCGAGACGCCCCAGTCGCGCAATCGATAATTGATGCGTCGATCTGCCTTGCCTTGCTCGGCAAGTGCATCGGCAATTGCGTCAAACGCCTCATCGAACAGCAGGCCGTCGAACTGGCCGGAGTTGATGGTGCGGCCTTTGCCGAGGTAGGCCTGCTGGTCGAGATCAACGGTATCGCCGGGCAAACCTTCGATAACCTGGCGGACGGGCAACCCATAGGATCTCGCGAACTCATAGTCGCGTTGATCATGCCCCGGAACCGCCATCACGGCGCCCGTGCCGTATGACATCAACACGAAATTGGCGACCCACAATGGGACTGGCTCGCCGGTCAACGGGTGCACGGCGTTGATGCCAAGCGCCATGCCCTTTTTCTGCATCGTCTCCATTGCAGCTTCGGCCGATGCTGTCTGACGGCATTCAGCAAGAAACGCGGCGATCTCGGGGCTCTGCCCTGCGGCGCGCAGTGCCAAAGGATGCTCGGCAGCCACGGCCATATAAGTCACGCCGAACAGCGTATCTGGACGGGTCGTGAACACTTTCAGCACGCCGCCCTGGTCGGCCAGCTCAGCCTCATAGCCGGGCTCAACATCAAAACTGATCTCAACGCCCTCTGAACGCCCGATCCAGTTGCGCTGCATGATCTTGACCGGCTCTGGCCAGCCATCCAGCGTGTCCAGGCCTGCGAGCAGTTCGTCAGCATAGTCTGTAATCTTCATGAACCACTGCGGGATTTCACGGCGCTCTACCAGCGCCCCCGAGCGCCAGCCACGACCGTCGATAACTTGCTCGTTGGCCAGCACCGTGTTGTCTACCGGATCCCAGTTGACGACGGAATTCTTGCGATACACCAGACCCTTTTGGAACAACCGCGTAAACAGCCATTGCTCCCAGCGATAGTATTCGGGCCGGCAGGTGGTCAGCTCGCGGCGCCAGTCATAGCCCAGCCCCAACTTGTCCATTTGGCCGCGCATGTAGTCAATGTTCTGATACGTCCACTGCGCCGGCGGCACTTCGTTCTTGATTGCCGCGTTTTCTGCTGGCATGCCGAAGGCATCCCAGCCCATGGGCTGCAGCACATGCTTGCCCTGCATACGCTGGTAGCGCGCCACGACATCCGAAATCGTGAACACGCGCACATGCCCCATGTGCAGGCGCCCGCTGGGATACGGGAACATGGTGAGACAATAGTATTTGTCCGCGCCAGGTTCCTCGTCGACTTCGAAGGTGCCCTGTTCACGCCAGAAGTCCTGAACGACCGGCTCGATATCGGCCGGGTGATACTGTTTTTGCATGTCTGTGATTGCTTGGAGAACGAGTCAGACCGCCAAGGATACCCTCTTGCGCGTCCGTTGAAACCCTTGGGTTACTTGCGCGACCTCAATCGGTACGACAGTAGCGACAGCGCAGCGCAAAGCGCAAGCGCGATGAGCAGTGCGGGCCAATTGCCGGTGCGCGTATAGGGGGTGTGGCCACTGGCCGCTCGCACGGTCCCGGACAACACCGCAGGCTCAAATGATGGCGCTGCATTCGTTACCCGCCCGCGATCGTCAATAATCGCCGTGATGCCCGTGTTGGTGGCGCGCAATTGCCAACGCTGGGACTCGGCAGAGCGTGCGCGCGCAATCTGTAGGTGTTGGTGGGGTGCGATAGAGTCACCAAACCAGGCATCATTGCTCACGTTCACAATGAATCGTGCATCGGGGAAGAACGCGAGTTGCTCACTACCGTAAGCGTCTTCGTAACAGATGCTGCTCGCAATCGGTAAGCCGCTCACCAGCAGCGGCGATTGTTTATCCGCGCCGGACTTGAGGTCGGAGAACGGCAAGCCACGCAGCCGCATCCATTCGCGAATGAATGCAGGTACGGGAAAGTACTCACCGAACGGTACGAGGTGGCGTTTTTCATACCACTGCCGTTCGCCATCGGCAGCTACCAGGAGCGCATTGGCAACCTTGCCCTGATCGTCCCGTCTCAGAATGCCGAGCAACAAATCACTGTTCGCACTGTTGGCAATTTCAGAAATCTGGACAAGGTAGTCTTCGATCTGGTCTGCGACGGTTGGCAACGCGACCTCGGGCATCAGCAAGATATCAGCGCCACGATGCGCTGCGACAAACTGTCCATACCACTGCAACGTATTGAGAAACTGCTCGTCCGACCATTTGAGACTTTGATCGAGCCCGAGCTGCCCAATGTGGGCGCTAAGCTCGCGGGGCTCTATTCGAACCCACTGCCGATCGTGCAATGCGACACTGATCACGGCAATAACCAACAGCGCACTGATGGCGACGAGACGTTGCCGACCGCCGGCGGCGATACCCAGCAATGCCGAGCTTGCAACGCACAACACCAACGTGCCGAGGTACACGCCACCCACCGGCAACCACCCTGCAAGCAGCGTCTCGGGCAAGGAATACCCCAACGACAACCACGGAAACCCGCTGAGCACCCACCCGCGCAGCCATTCGAGCAGAACAAACACACCGGGCAATAACGCAATGGCCAGCGGCCGCGACGCGGCGCTCAACCGATTGACGAGGACCGCGCATGCGCCGAAATACAGTGCCATGATCGCGACCAGACCCAGCATCAGAAACAGGGCCAGAACGACCGGTGCCTGCCCTATCGTATGGATCGAATGATAGAGCCAATAGGTTCCCGCGAGAAAACCCCCGCCGCCGAAGGCAAACCCGGTCCAGAACGCGCTACGCGCTGGCTTGCCGATCCATAAGGCGGCGTATGCCGCTATCAACGGCGGCAGCAACCACCAGAATCCGAACGGCGCAAAACCGAGTGGAAGCAGCAAGCCAAGCAAGAAGCTTGCGCCAATGACGAGCATCTAACGCGCTACACGCCGCCGTCAGGCAGCTGTGTCCCTGGCATCATCGGGTAACTGAGAGACACTGAGCATATCGACACGCCGGCGATCTGCACGCACGACAACAAATCGAAATCCGGCGTGATCGACGACCTCGCCGCGGCGTGGCATACGGCCAAGCTCGCTCATCACAAGTCCACCAACCGTATCGTATTGCTCGTCTGATAACGCGCTCTTGAAGTAATCATTGAAGTCGTCAATTCGGGTTAGCGCGCGCACCGCAAAACGCGGCACGCCATCGCGCTCGCCGTCTTCACGAATCCAGGCGTCCTCTTCCTGGTCATGTTCATCGTCAATCTCACCAACGATCTCCTCAAGCACATCCTCGATGGTCAGCAACCCGGCAACACCGCCATATTCATCCACGACCACGGCCATGTGGTTGTGGCTGGCCCGGAATTCTTTCAGGAGTGTGTTGAGGCGTTTGGACTCGGGGATAAACACAACCGGCCGCAGCCATGGGGTCACATCCAGTGGTTTGTCCTGTGCCTGCCCCATGCAGTTGAGCAAATCCTTGGCCAGCAGTATGCCGATGATTTCATCGCGCTCATCGCCGTGAATCGGAAAACGCGAGTGCCCGGACTCGATGATCGTCGACAGGATCTCCCCAAAAGGCAAGCCGTCTTCTAGCACGACCATCTGTGATCGCGGCACCATGACGTCCCGAACCTGAGTCTCAGCGACCTCAAGCACGCCGGCCAGCATCGAGCGCTCGTCCTCATCAAAAACAGATTGATCGCTGGCCTCCTCAATCAGGCCGATGATCTCTTCGCGAGTCTTGGGCTCACCACGGATCGCAGACACTAGGCGCTGCCATACGCTCTGCTGAGAGCCCTGGGGACTCGGAGGTTTGTCTTCGCTCATGCGTTCGGGAACATTCAGTTAACCAGCTGCGATAATAGCAACAAACCCGTGGCCGTGTGCGTGTCACCGATATGGGTTCGCGATACCCAGCAACGCGAGCGCACGACACTCGATTTCTTCCATTTCCGCCGCATCGGCTTCGCCTATATGGTCAAAATTCATCAAATGAAGCGCTCCATGCATGAGCAAATGCGCCCAGTGATCAGCAATGGATTTGCCCTGTTCCTGCGCTTCGCGCTCGACTACCTCAGCGCAGATGACCAGATCCCCAGCCGGCGCGAGCCCTTGCGCAGGCAGCGCTAGGTCCGGGTCCACCGGAAAAGCCAACACGTTCGTCGGTCGGTCTTTGCCTCGCCATGTCGCATTCAGCGACTGGATCTCATCAGCGTCGACCACGCGCAGCGCCACTTCGCGTGGCTGACCAGGCACGGCATGGCTGGCTGAGACCGCAGAGATTGTGGCATCCAATGCCTGTTGTAATTGAGCATCATCGGGCATAGCTGCGGGGCGTTCTGCCGTCCCCACCTGCACCGTCAACAAGAAACTCACGCGCGCTTAATCACGCGGTTCTTTTTGTTCGTAGACGTCGTAAGCATCGACAATCTTCTGCACCAGCGGGTGGCGCACCACATCGCGCGAACCGAAGTGGGTGATACCCACCTCATCGACATCGCCGAGTACGCGTAACACGTGTTTCAGACCAGACAACTGCCCGGCGGGCAAGTCGATTTGCGTGACATCCCCGGTCACCACAGCCGTGGAACCAAAGCCAATACGCGTCAGGAACATTTTCATTTGCGCCACGGTCGTATTCTGCGCTTCATCCAGAATAATAAATGACTCGTTCAACGAGCGGCCGCGCATAAATGCCAATGGCGCGACTTCAATCATGTTGCGCTCAAGCAGTTTGGCCACTTGCTCATAACCCATCATTTCATAAAGTGCGTCGTACATCGGCCGCAGGTAAGGGTCAACCTTCTGTGTCAGATCGCCTGGCAAGAACCCGAGCCGCTCACCCGCCTCAACAGCAGGCCTGACCAAAATGATCCGGCGAACCTGGTCATTTTCCAGCGCTTCGACAGCCGTCGCTACCGCAAGATACGTCTTGCCGGTACCTGCGGGACCGACGCCAAACGCAAGATCATGCTGGCGCACCTGTGCCAGATAGTTGCTTTGATTCGCGCCACGCGGGCGAATCAGTTTGCGCCGTGTACGAATGACGAGCTCATCCGGGCTATCGGCGAGGCTGATCATTGGTTTGTCGCCAGATGTTGGCTGCATTCCAGACTCCTGCAAGCAAATGTGAATGTGTTCCGGTTCCAGACGCTCTCGGTCTGTAAGCGCAAACAATTGCCGCAGCACCTGCTCGCCGGCACGCGCAGCGGTATCGCTGCCCATGACTCGGAAGTGGTTCCCACGGTTGGCTATTTCGATATCGAGTCGGCGCTCGATGTGACGAAGGTGTTCGTCGAATTGGCCGCTGAGGTTGGCGAGCCGGGCATTGTCCTCTGGCTCGAGTATCAGGTCGCGGCTGACTGTAGCGCTGGTCAAAGTGTTATGCGGACTCTATAAAACCCTAACAATAATCCAGAGGCTACTCCGGTTTGGTTGTCGAGGAAAGGGCAAAATCAAAAAAAATGGGTCACAGCCGCCGACGGTTAAACTGCCTGTGCAGTCGCCGCTAACAAGCGCCCGCGCAGCGAATTGGGCAGTGCTTCGGTAATCACGACATCGGCAAAATCACCGATCAGGGATGCAGGCCCATCGAAATTTACCCAACGCATGTTTTCAGTTCGGCCCGCCAGTTGTTGTGGATCTTTGCGAGCATGGCGCTCGACCAACACGCGTTCGGTGCTGCCGACCATGCTGCGACTAATTGCGGCAGCTTGCTGGTTGATGCGTGCCTGTAGCAGTGCAAGGCGTTGCTTCTTCTGCTCCATAGGCACCTCATCCGGCAGCGATGCGGCAGGTGTGCCAGGTCGCGCGCTGTAGATGAAACTAAAAGACTGATCGAACCCTATCTCGGCAATCAAATTCATCGTATCTTCAAAGTCGCTATCTGTCTCACCGGGAAAGCCGACAATAAAGTCTGACGACAAACTGATGTCCGGACGCGCCTTGCGCAACTTGCGTATCTTCTGCTTGTACTCAAGCGCCGTGTGACCGCGCTTCATGCGCGACAGTGTCCTGTCGGATCCGGCTTGCACAGGCAGGTGCAAGTAATTAGCCAGCTTTGGCACGTTGGCATAGGCCTCAATCAAGCTATCGGTGAATTCGACCGGATGCGACGTCGTAAACCGGATGCGATCAATGCCGTCAACGGCTGCGACATAGTGAATCAACGTTGCAAGATCGGCAATCGAACCGTCGTGCATCGGCCCGCGATAAGCATTGACGTTTTGCCCCAGCAAATTGATCTCGCGCACACCCTTAGCGGCCAGCTGAACGACCTCGACAATCACATCATCAAACGGCCGGCTGATTTCTTCACCGCGTGTGTACGGCACGACGCAAAAGGAGCAATACTTGCTGCAACCCTCCATGACAGAGACGAACGCTGTCGGCCCTTTGGCACGCGGTTCCGGCAAGCGATCAAATTTCTCGATCTCGGGGAACGAGATATCGACGACACCCTCGCGTCCAGCTTTTGCTTCGTCCACCATCTTCGGCAAGCGGTGCAACGTCTGTGGCCCGAACACGAGGTCAACGAACGGCGCGCGCTTGATGATAGCATCGCCCTCCTGGCTCGCGACGCAACCGCCGACTCCAATCAACATGCCGGGCTTGCGCTGTTTCAGCGGCCGCCAGCGGCCCAATTCCGAAAACACCTTCTCGGCCGCCTTCTCGCGAATCGAGCACGTATTCACGAGCAGCACATCGGCGTCTTCAGGGTTGTCAGTGACCTGCATGCCGTGAGAATCACGCAGTACATCCGCCATCTTTGACGAGTCGTACTCGTTCATCTGGCAGCCGTAGGTCTTGATGAATAGTTTTTGGCTCATGTTTGTATTTTACCGGAAAAAGTGCATTCAGAGCGACATGAAAGCACCCTTGCGCACTAGCCGTTGGGATTGCAAACGCAGGCAAACGTCAGCAAACAAGCATGCACCGTGAAACGTGGCGTCATGCGACTCGCTATCGCGCGCAGCAGCGCATCAAGGGTCAGGCTCGCTGAACCTGCCAGTATTGAGGAACGCCAGCACCTCAGCAATGACTCGACGATTCCGCATCATCATTGGGTGTGTGACCGGCATGACACGAAAATCCGCCATGCCTTCGAGCGCGGCACTGGAGATCGAAACCTTGCCGTCGTCTGCACCGTCAATCATGCTTGAGTTAATCCAGTTAATGGTTCGACTACCTGCAATGATGCCGAGCTCGAAGTTTGCCGGCCCCAGGCTCACCGGCACGCTGTCCGGGCCAGTGCCCAGCTGGCGGCCAGCAGGGCCGTTGATGCGCTGAAACAAACGCCAGTGGCCGATCTTATCAACGACCTCGCTGCCGGCATTCGGCGGGCCCAGCATGACAACTCGCCCTATGTTGATTGCAGCCTGGCTGCTCGCCAGATAGCGCACAATGATGCCGCCCATGGAATGCGTCACAAAGTGAATGCGCTGTTCACCAGCGACAGTGCACCGCCGGATAGCCGGCATGACATGCGCGAGCGCAAGCGATGCGATATCGTGTTGGGTCGACGGGTAATCAACATTACAGACGTTATAGCCCGCGGTATCCAGTGCTTTGGCAAGTTTGCCCATCGACTTTGCAGAGCGCGCCAGACCATGCAACAGGACAACGGTACCCGCATTGGCCGTATCCGGCATCTCAGCAACAACGATCCGTGGCAACGACAGCGCGAGCAGTAACGTTGACAGTGCTAGCCAGGCGGTCGGCCATTTAGCTGTCGTTCGTGCCACCATCTGGCTGCCATAGCTCTACTTTGTTGCCGTCCGGATCGAGAAACCAGCCAAACGCGCCAAACTCGCTGATTTCGGGTTCTCCGACCAGTGACGCACCACCTGCCTCAACCTGTCGTAACGCCGCATGCAGGTCGTCGACCATCAGGTTGATCATGAACGATTGTTCAGACGGTGCAAAATAAGTCGTGTCGGCAGCGAATGGAGACCAGACACTGTAGCTATCAGCATCCAGCTCACGCGTTTTGAAACTAGCCCCACCGTAGGAAGGGTCAACCGGAATTCCGAGATGCTCGGCATACCATGCACCCAGCGCAGCCGGGTCTTTGCTCTTGAAGAACACGCCACCGACACCGATCACCTTGGCCATGTCAACCTCCTCGCGGCGTTTGCCCTGCCATTATCCTACGTTGTTCGCGGCGCTCTTGCAGTCGAGCGTACGTGGCTTTTTGTACGCGCTGCGCGGCCATTAGCCAGGCTGCTTAAAACGGAATGTCGTCATCGAAGTCGCTAACGGCCGCCGGCTGCGACGCTGGTGCGCTTTGGGGGCGCTGCTGCCCCCCACTACCCGACATGGGCGAGCCACTGCCGCCGCGACTGCCGAGCATCTGCATTTCATCGGCGATTACTTCGGTCGTGTAACGGTCGTTGCCGCTCTTATCCTGCCACTTGCGGGTGCGCAGCTTGCCCTCGATGTATACCTGCGAGCCTTTACGCAAATACTCGGCGGCAATCTCGGCCAGACGACCAAACATCGCGATGCTGTGCCACTCAGTGCGTTCTTGAGGTTCGCCGGTTTGTTTGTCTTTCCAGCTCTCGCTGGTCGCTATGCGTAGATTGGTTACCGCGCCGCCGCTGGGCATGTAGCGCGTTTCCGGATCCTGGCCAAGATTGCCGACCAGGATGACTTTGTTGATACCGCGCGACATAGGGTTCCCCTCGGAAGAAATCAGACGTATCTCGCTATTTTAGACACTGACTGGGCAATTGCCAGCGTAATTATACGGCTTGGCGCCAACTATTGACGCTGCTTGCGACCAGCCAGAACATCAACAAGCCGGTCAGCGCCAGCATGCCCGCTTCCGCGCCCCAGCCGCCAACAAACCAGCCGCCCAGCGTACCGCCAACAAAGGCGCCAAAGAACTGCGCACTGGAGAACACCCCAAGACAAGCGCCGCGTTGCGCCGGGTTTGCACGTCGCGACATCTCGGCCGGCAACGCTGCCTCAAGATAGCTAAAACCGGCAAAAAAGAGCGTGCAGCCCAGCCCAAACAGCCACAACGAAGCGCCCGAACCCCAGATCATTGCAAAACCAACAACCAGTAGTGCGATAGCAGGCAAAAGCAGTGCGGCGCTGCGAGTACGGCCATCACGCATGATCATCGGAATGACCAGCGGCAATGCAGCGGTCAGCGTCAGCGTGTACACCTTCCAGTGTTCGTTGGCAGGCAACGCAAGTCGGTCAATAAGCAAATACGGCGCCAGTACAAAAAATGCAGTTAGCGCAGCGTGCAGTAGCAGCACAGCCAAGTCGAGACGCACCAGATCCGCCTTAAGCAAGACGTCCCAACGCCACTCACGCTGCGTGACAACGGGCTTCGCCGCAGCGCCGCCGCCATCGGTCAGCGTCAGCACGATGCCAAGCGCACCCAGGCCTGCCGAAAACCAAAACAGGCCACGCACGCCCAACCAGGCAGATAGCAAGGGGCCAAGCACCAATGCCAGGAGGAATGAGGCGCCAATCGCTGCGCCAAAAATCGCCATCGCTGTCGTGCGGACCTGTTCGCGAGTGCGGTCGGCGATCCAGGCTGACAAGGTTGCCGAAACCGCGCCAGCACCCTGCAACAACCGCCCGACGATCACACCGTAAATACTGTCGGCAGTGGCCGCAATGACGCTACCGAGTAAGAACACGGCGAGGCCGAAAACAACCACCGGCACACGACCAAAGCGGTCCGACACCGCGCCGTACGGAATCTGCAGCAATGCCTGGGTAACACCGTAACCGCCAACCGCAATACCAACCAATAACGGCGACGCGTCGGCAAAGTCATCTGCCCACAACGCGATCACCGGCAACACCATAAACAGGCCAAACATGCGGGAAATCGAGACGACGCTGACGCGCCCAATGAACCCAAGTTCATCGCGACGCATGCGGTTGTCGGGGTTTTTGCCGGTTTCTGGGTGCAAGAGTTTTTGCTTTTTGCGCGCACTGCACGGAGCGGCGTATATTAACAGGTTGTTCGCTACCTGCCGGGGCGCATTACCCATGCACCGATACATTGAGCTGCGCGGCGCGCGTACGCACAATCTGAAGAACATCGACGTCAAACTGCCTCGCGAGCAGTTGATTGTGATGACCGGACTGAGCGGCTCTGGCAAGTCGTCGCTGGCATTCGACACGATTTATGCCGAGGGACAGCGACGCTATGTGGAGTCGTTGTCCGCGTATGCGCGTCAGTTCTTGTCGATGATGGAGAAGCCCGACCTCGATCACATTGAGGGGCTCTCTCCCGCCATCTCAATCGAGCAAAAATCGACATCACACAACCCGCGCTCAACGGTTGGCACTGTCACCGAGATCTACGATTACTTGAGGCTCCTGTATGCGCGCGCAGGCATACCACGCTGTCCAAACCATGGCGAGACATTAGACGCACAGAATGTCAGCCAAATGGTGGACCAGGTGCTGGCGCTGGCCGAAGGGACACGACTCATGCTGCTCGCGCCCGTCGTAGCCGATCGCAAGGGCGAACACATTGGTGTACTGCGCGAGCTGCAGGCGCAAGGCTTCGTGCGCGCGCGAATCGACGGCGAGGTTGTGAGCCTCAGCGAGGTCCAGTCGGTGGACGCCAAGAAACGGCACACTGTCGAGGCGGTCGTCGATCGTTTCAAGGTGCGCGAAGACATCGGTCAGCGATTGTCTGAGTCGTTCGAGACCGCATTGAAGCTCGGCGATGGCAGCGCACGCATTGTCGCCATGGACGAAGGCGTCTCGCTGGCAGATGACGACAGTCCAACGGTTGCAGGCGCCAGTGGCGCCGAGCTGGTCTTCTCCGACCGCTTCGCCTGCCCGGTATGCGGTTACAGCATTACTGAGCTCGAACCGCGCCTGTTTTCGTTCAACAACCCTGCCGGTGCCTGCCCAACGTGCGATGGCCTGGGCGTCAAACAGTTCTTTGATCCGGACCGCGTTATCCTCAACGATGAGCTGTCCCTTGCGGGCGGCGCTATCCGAGGCTGGGACAGGCGCACAACCTATTACTTCGGCATCATTCAGAGCCTCGGTGAACACTTCGACTTTGACGTGGAGGCGCCATTCAAATCATTGACCGATAAACAGCGCAACGTTGTTTTGAACGGATCCGGTCGAGTCAAGGTTGAGTTCAGCTACCAGTCGAGCGATGGTGAGAAAGTCACCAAGAGGCATACATTTGAGGGCATATTGCCGAATCTTGAGCGACGCTATCGTGAGACTGAGTCATCAGCGGTTCGCGAAGAGCTCTCGCGCTACCTGAACGTCCAACCATGCCCTGACTGCGAGGGTACGCGGCTGAATGAAGCCGCGCGCAACGTGTTCGTTGCCGACCAGCAACTGCCGCAGGTCACCGCACTCTCGATTGCCAAGGCGCGCGCCTTCTTTGAAAACCTGACACTGGAGGGCTGGCGCGGCGAAGTGGCCGATCGCATCGTGCGCGAGATTGCCAGTCGACTCGGGTTCCTGGACGATGTGGGTCTCAGCTACTTGTCTTTGGACCGGCGCGCCGAAACCTTGTCGGGAGGAGAGGCGCAACGCATTCGCCTTGCCAGTCAGATCGGCTCCGGCCTGGTCGGCGTCATGTATATTCTTGACGAGCCGTCGATCGGTCTGCACCAGAGAGACAACGAGAGACTGCTGGGCACGCTCAGGCATTTGCGAGATATTGGCAACACCGTCATCGTGGTTGAGCACGACGAGGATGCCATTCGTGCGGCGGATCATGTCGTAGACCTCGGCCCTGGCGCCGGTGTCCACGGCGGTACTATTGTGGCCAGCGGCACACCTGCCGAAATCATGGCCAATCCTGCATCGTTGACCGGCCGTTTTCTGTCGGGTGCGGAGGACATTGCCGTTCCGGAACGGCGCTCGCCGGCCAAAGACCAACAACCAATCCATATTCGCGGCGCCTGCGGCAATAACCTGAAGCGCATCAGTGTGCAGATTCCGACTGGCGTGCTGACGTGTGTGACCGGTGTTTCGGGTTCCGGCAAGTCCACGTTAATCAACAGCACGCTGTATCCTGCCGCCGCCAACGCAATCAACCGTGCCTCGCATGAGATCGCGCCTGTCGACGGGATCGATGGGCTTGAGCAATTCGATCGCGTTATCGACATTTCACAAAGCCCGATTGGGCGCACGCCGCGCTCCAACCCGGCAACCTATAGCGGCCTGTTTACGCCGATCCGCGAGTTGTTTTCCAATACGCAGGAAGCGCGCTCGCGCGGTTACAAACCTGGCCGCTTCAGTTTCAACGTCAAAGGTGGTCGTTGCGAGGCATGCCAGGGCGATGGCGTCATCAAGGTCGAAATGCACTTTCTGCCCGACGTCTACGTGCCGTGCGATGCGTGCGCAGGCAAGCGCTACAACCGCGAAACCCTCGAGATTCGCTACAAGGGCAGAAACATCTCAGAAGTCCTGGAGATGACAATAGAGGATGCGCTGGCGTTCTTCCGCAACGTACCGACGCTCAAACGAAAGCTGCAGACTTTGATGGATGTTGGCCTGTCGTACATTACGCTCGGACAAAGCGCGGTGACCTTGTCGGGCGGCGAGGCGCAACGGGTCAAGCTGGCGCGTGAGCTTTCCAAACGCGATACGGGATCAACCTTGTATATCCTCGACGAGCCAACCACTGGGCTGCACTTTGCAGACATTCGGCAGCTACTGGGCGTACTGCATGAGTTGCGCGATCGCAGCAATACGATCATCGTAATCGAGCATAACCTTGATGTGATCAAGACCGCAGACTGGATCATTGACCTGGGGCCGGACGGCGGCGATGGCGGTGGCACCATCGTTGCAAGCGGCACACCCGAACAGGTCGCCGACAACCCAGAATCCATAACCGGCCACTTCCTGAAGCCGATGCTGAGTGGCGACGATATTGCTGTCGCAAACGAGCGCTGATAATTGCCATTATGGTCCCCGCGATACAGACGATTGTCGATGGCTTACAGTTTGGCCCGACGGCGAGCGACATCTGGCTGTGGCTCGTGCGCCTCTGCGCGGCTTACCTCGTCGGTCTGGGCATGGTCGTGTTTTGGCGGCGCTCGCTGGCGCTCAGATTCCTTGGCGGTTTTGCGGCAACGCTGCGGGCCAACACGCTGGAGTCGGTCTTGCGCTTCGCGGCGGGCATTGCCTTTCTCGGCGCATCACCGGCGATGCGGACGCCCGGATTTTTCGTCGTGTTCGGCACGGTGCTGGCCGTGAGCGCGTTGGGCATGTTGTTGCTACCCGGCGCCCACAAACGATACGCGAGCTGGGCAGTACCGCTCGCACAGCGTATCGCAACGCTGCTTGGCACCGTTTCGATCATACTGGGCCTTGTTATTGGTTGGGCTACGCTGCGCTAGATCAGCGCTCGCAGGCCGACCGCCTGGCGCACTTTATCGTACAAGGGCACACTGACCTCACGCGCGCGCTGTGCGCCTTTTTGCAGTTCGCGTTCGACGTGCCCTGGGTCTGCGAGCAACCGCTCGTATTCGTCACGCGCCGGCGCGAGATGCGCATCAATGTACTCGAACAACTCCTGCTTGGCGCTGCCCCAGGCAATACCCTCAGCGAATTTCACGGCCATTTGATTCGCCTCATCCGGCGTGGCGAAGGCGCGATAGATGTCGAACAATGTCGAATCCTCGGGGTCTTTGGGTTCACCGGGCTCAAGCGAGTTCGTCTTGATCTTCATAATCAGCTTCCGAAGACGCTTAGGCGGCTCAAACAATGGGATTGTGTTGTTGTAACTCTTGCTCATCTTCCGGCCGTCCAGGCCTTTCAACGTCGCCGTAGAATCGCTGATCACAGACGCCGGCAGCGTCAGGATGTCGCCGTAGTGATGATTGAATCTCTGCGCGATATCTCGCGCCATCTCGACATGCTGCTTCTGATCCCGGCCAACCGGGACGTGGGTTGCCGCAAACATCAAGATGTCAGCAGCCATTAGCACGGGATAACTGAACAGGGCCATCGTGATGCCCTTGTCCGGATCGCTACTGCCAGCCTCATCGTTCGCGGCCACGGCAGCCTTGTAGGCATGCGCGCGATTCATCAAGCCTTTGGCAGTCTGGCTTGCGAGCACCCAGGTTAGCGCTGGGATCTCCGGAATGTCGGACTGACGATAGAAAACCGTGTTGTCGGTATCCAATCCCAAAGCAAGCCAGGCGGCTGCAATCTCAAGCGTCGAGCGGTTGATCTTGTCAGGC
Source organism: Pseudomonadota bacterium (assembly GCA_039033695.1). Lineage (GTDB taxonomy): Bacteria > Pseudomonadota > Gammaproteobacteria > Steroidobacterales > Woeseiaceae > CALBPI01. The sequence goes on from JBCCCC010000008.1 coordinate 41,729, forward strand.
TCCTCGCTCTTGACCAGGGCATGCAAGTCCGCAAGAAAGTAATAGTTTTGACGCGAGGCGTCACGACTGGACTCGACACCAGGCCGAATCGCGCCGACGTAGTTGCCAATGTGCGGTGTGCCGGTAGTTGTAATGCCGGTCAGCCAGGTTTGCTTGCTCATAATGTCATCGACGATCTAGGGAACTGACACAATTGTGCACGTTCGCGGGCCAACATAGAACCGCATCGCCCCGCATTGCGATAAACTCATATCACCCAGGTGATCATGGACAGCACATGACTGAGCAATTCAGGCCTTCAGCAGATTTTTACCAGCAACACACGTCAGCCGTGCGCGCTGCGTTCGACGGTGCCATGGATGCCGCCGGCGCCGATACTGTCGTTGTTTTCTCGGGCGCGCTGCGCTATGCGTTTCTTGATGACATCAGTTATCCGTTTCAAGCCAATCCACATTTCATGTATTGGTTGCCGGTGACCGAGGTGCCGGACAGCTACATCATTTACCAACGTGGCGAGACGCCTATTCTGGCCTATTGCCAACCGGACGATTACTGGCACTCGTTACCCGAGGCCCCGGACCCTTACTGGGCAGAGCACTTTGACGTGCGGATCACACGCAGCGCAGCAGACGCGCGCAGCCATCTACCGGAGATGACCAAGTCTCCCATCCTGATTGGCGAGATCCAAGACGCCAGCCAGGCATTGGGCATCGATCGCATTAACCCGCGCGCCGCATTGCATTGGCTGGATATCGCAAGAACGGCCAAGAGCGACTACGAGATCACGCTGATGCGAGAAGCAAGCCGGCTTGGCGCGATAGCGCACAGCGCTGCAGCGGACGCATTTGGGTCCGGGTCGATCAGCGAATATACCCTGCACCAGGCATATCTCAATGCGATCAACTACGTCGACACCGATCTGCCCTACCACAGCATTGTCGGCCTGAATGAGCATGCGGCTGTGCTGCACTACCAGCATCGCGACCGGCAACCACCTGCCGAGCTGCGCACCTTTCTGATCGATGCCGGCGCGAGCTGCCACGGTTATGCGAGCGACATCACACGCACCTACGCTACGCAGCAAGGGCTCTTCGCTGACCTGCTCACTGGTATGGAAACGCTGCAGCAGGAGGTTTGCAGCCGTGTCGTGTCGGGCGCGGATTATCGCCAACTGCACAACGAGACCCATACGCTACTAGCCGAACTGCTCGTGGCGACCGAGATTGGCCGTGGCAGTGCCGAGGGCCTAGTTGAGAGTGGCATCAGCCGCGCCTTGCTGCCACACGGGCTGGGCCACTATCTGGGTTTGCAAGTGCATGATGTTGGAGGCCATCTCGCCGACGCTCAGGGCACACCCACGGAGCGACCTGCTACTGACCCTAACCTGCGCTTGACCCGCACGTTGGGCGACAACGAGGTGCTGACAATCGAACCTGGGGTCTACTTTATCGATATGCTGCTGGCGCCAGTGCGCGCATCAAGACACGCGGCACTGCTTAACTGGGATGCAATAGACACGCTAATGCCGTTCGGTGGCATTCGTATCGAAGACAATGTGCGCGTCAATGGCAACACGCCTGAGAACCTTACCCGCAAAGCCTTCGCTAGTTTGAGTTAGCGGCTCGCCTTAAGCGCCAGCGAGCGCATTCATTTTTTCGGCCAGCTCGAAATCAAGTGGCGTAATACCCCCTGCATCATGGGTTGTCAGATCCACGCGAACCGTGCTGTAGACGTTAAACCACTCCGGGTGATGGTTCATTTTCTCGGCGGCGATCGCCGCGCTGGACATAAACCCAAACGCCGTAATGAAATCCGCAAACTTAAACTCACGGTGCAGTTTTCCAGCTTCAAGTGACCATCCATCCAGGTCACCAAGTGCTGCGATAACCGCCTCTTGCTGCATTGCTTTCATAGTTGCCTCGTTGTCTCAAGTGGCACTGGCAAATCCGAAAGCGAACTCGCCGGGGCCGTTAAGTGTAAGCCATTCAAGCCGATGCTTGGCCTCAAGAATCGTGGGTCGGGCGCCGGGCGCAATATGCCATAGCGCCTTGTTCGCGCCACGGGCAGGCAAGAACCAATCGCTGCGCTGGCGCAAGTAGTCGGCATGTACGCTGCGATACACGAACGTCTTGAGTGCGTCCAACGACGACCAAACCGATAGCGCTATTGCCATATTCGGCTCGCCGAAGACCTCGGGCGCACGGGCTTCTTCATCCGGGTCGCTCAGTCGCCAAACGAAGCCCGGTGAGCGCTCCGCAAGCGCATTGACTGTTGGCACGGCATCAAAAAAGGGCTTGAGTCGCTGGTCGTCGATCGGGTACTTGAAGCGGACAACATTCACATGGGCAATGTGTTGGCTCACGACTCATCACTTGCCGCACGTGCCTTATAGAACGCCTTGGCTTTCCTGCCTTTGCGTTCCAACAGAGGTCTCAGGGCGCGCTTAACCGCCGGGAACAGGTAGCCGACGTCGCCCAGCAGCCCACTTACCCGCGGCATCTTGACCTCAAGCCGCTCGCCAGCAGCGACACGTAATACGGCTTCGGCTACCTCGCGCGCCGTACTCATGGGTTGCGAAAACGTAAGGTCAGTCACCTCGTCGATATTACTCATGATGAAGCCCGTATCAATCGGACCAGGTGATACGGCGCCAATACGAACATTGCTACCGCGCAGCTCATCGGCCATAGCCAGCGTGAATGCTCGCAGCCCGAACTTGGTCGCACTGTAAGTCGCGGCGCCTGGCACGGGCGTGCAGCCTGCTATCGACGCGACGTTGACGATGCCGCCGCCGCCCGATTCGCGAATCGCATCCAGCGCAATGCGCGACAAGATCAGCGGCGCACGCAGATTGACGTCAACCATCTGAGCGATTTCGTCGACATCGAGCAAATCGAAGTTACCGCGATGGTGCGCACCGGCGTTGTTGATCAGATAGTGTACGCAACCGAATTCAAACACGGTTTTCTTGATCAAATCGCGACAGCCATCGCTGTTCGACACGTCGAGCGCCATCGTCTCGACCTTTGTCTGTTCGCCGAGCTCCGTGGCAATCTCACGCAGGGCTTCTTTGCCCCTTGCAACTAGCATGAGTCGCGCGCCCTGCTCCGCAAACACACGAGCCACTTCCGCACCAACACCCGCCGATGCGCCGGTGATAATTACGCTCTTGCCCTCAAAACTCTGCGCTGTTGTCACGTCTTATCTCCTGCATTCTTATTGCCAGTAGTCTGGGTTAGCTGCACCGGTATTCCGAAAAAAGCGGCGGGGTCGAGATCGGCGACCTGCCAATCGTCCAGACCGCGCCGGGTTGGTCCATGCTGGGCAATACCGTCTTCCGCCAGTGCTGCGAGTCTATCGCGCAATGAACCCGCCTCAAACGAAACAAGGAACAAGCCGGGCCCATGCGCCTGGAGCCACTCGGCTGCTGGACTGTCGTCAGTCGTCGGACACACCAGCACCAGCCAGGTACCGTCAAGCTCAAATCGTCGCAGAGAGACCTGCCTTCCCGAAAGATACTCTACAGGCCCGGGTGCCACGCCGAGCACAAGCTCGAATTGTCGCGCAGCGGCATCCAGGTCGGGCACGACGAAGTTAAGATGGTGAATGGCTGGCATATACGTACGATGTTGCTGCGCTAGACCGCGCACGTGACCGTCAGTATACGCGTGGGAGCGGTGATCAGCAGCGACTTGCTTGGCGCACCTGCGCACATTCGCAGCGAATATTATGTAATTTCGCGGTATAGTCATCGAATCTGGGTTTGATAAATGTACGGAGAGCGTCTCATGACCAAAGAACTAGATGACCAACACAAGTCTCTGGAGAAAGCGAAAAAGGAACTTGTGGCGGCAGCGACCAGAGCGACCAAGGCGCTGGATCGCGAACGCAAGAAGCTTACACGTGAAGTGAAGGCCGCAGCGAATCGGAGCAAGAAGGCCCGCGAGCAACTCGCGAAGAAAAGCGAGCGACTCGCAAAAACGACATCTGCCAAAGTCAAGCGAGAGCTCCGCTCACAGATTAGAAAACTCGAGAAGCTTAAGGATTCGGCTGCCGCTGAAGCAAAAGAATCACGCGAGCAACTCAAGCTGGTACGCGCTGACTTGTCGAGTGCGCGAACACATCTGAGACGCGCATTGCACGTTGATAAAGCAATGGCTGCTATCAACAAGCAAATCGACAAGCTCACTGGCAAGAAGACCAAGAAGAAACCGGCTGCAAAGAAAGTGGCTAAGAAGAAGGTCGCCAAGAAAAAGGTGGCCAAAAAGAAGGTCACTAAAAAGAAAGCTTCCAAGAAAAAGGTCGCCAAAAAACGCACAACGCGTAAGACCGCTAGCAAGAAGCGCGTCAGCAAGAAACGATAGTTGTCATCGCTATGCTCGGCCGATGGTCGAGTGCGTCTACGCTGACACAAAAAAGCCGGGCAATCGCCCGGCTTTTTTTGCTGCACCAATCGGTGCAGAAAGTACGATCAGCCAGCGCTATTCGGCAGCTTCATCCGCTGTTTCAGCTTCGGGCTGATCAAGCAGCTGCACGATCGCCATCGGCGCCGCATCACCCGCGCGGAAGCCCATCTTGAGGATACGCAGGTAGCCGCCAGGACGTTCTTTGAACCGCGGACCCAGCTCGACAAACAACTTGCCTACGGCTTCTTTGTCGCGCAGACGATCAAAAGCCAGGCGACGACCTGCCACGCTGTCTTCCTTGGCCCGCGTGATCAGCGGCTCGATAACACGACGTAGCTCTTTGGCTTTCGGCAGTGTTGTCTTGATCGTCTCGTGCTTGATCAATGACGCCGCCATGTTGCGGTACATTGCTTTTCTGTGCGAGCTGTTTCGATTCAGCTGGCGGCCTGATTTCTTGTGTCGCATGACGCTTTCCTGATGATTCTAGATACCGTGAACTTACGAGTTCAACAGCGAGCGGTCGCCACGCAGACTCGCGGGCGGCCAATTGTCTACCTGCAGACCCAGGCCCAAACCGTGGCTTTCGAGAACTTCCTTGATTTCAGTCAGGGATTTCTTGCCAAGGTTTGGCGTTCTGAGGAGCTCGACTTCGGTGCGCTGTACCAGATCACCAATGTAGTTGATGCTCTCCGCTTTCAAGCAGTTAGCCGAGCGCACTGTCAGCTCGAGTTCGTCGACCGGGCGCAGCAGAATCGGGTCAACCTGCGCTTCTGCAGCTGCTGACGTGGTGTCTTCCTGGCCTTGCAGGTCAACGAACACACTCAGCTGATCTTTGAGGATGCTACCGGCCCGGCGAATCGCCTCTTCCGGATCAATCGTGCCGTTGGTTTCGATGTCGATGATCAGCTTATCGAGATCAGTGCGCTGCTCCACGCGCGCCGCCTCGACACTGTATGTCACGCGACGGATCGGGCTGAACGACGCGTCCAGCTGCAGACGACCGATAGGACCAGTCTGATCTTCAAAGCTCGCGCGCTTGGTCGCCGGACGGTAGCCACGGCCACGCTCAACGCGCAAAACCATACGCAACTCGCCTTCCTTGGTGAGGTTGGCGATGACATGGTCCGGGTTAGAGACCTCAATATCGTGGTCAACCTGGATGTCGCCAGCGGTGACCGGCCCTGGGCCTTTACGAACCAGCGTCAGCTCGGCACTCTCGCGCGTGTGCATCTGCAGCGCAACCTGCTTGAGGTTCAGCAGAATGTCGACGACATCTTCCTGGACGCCCTCAACGCTGGTGTATTCGTGCAATACGCCGTCGATCTCAGCCTCGACGATTGCAGCGCCCGGCATAGATGACAGCAAGATACGACGCAGCGCGTTGCCCAGCGTATGGCCAAAACCACGCTCGAACGGCTCGATGACCACGCGGGCCTGGCTGTCGTTGACCGGCGTGACTTTAACAACGCGCGGCTTAAGAAATTCGTTGATAGATTCCTGCATGAGAACAGTGTCCTGTCTTAAATCTGATTACTTGGAGTAAAGCTCAACCACGAGGTTTTCGTTGATATCCGGCAGAATATCATCGCGCTCTGGCAATGCCTTGAGCGTTCCGACCATCTTACCTGCATCGACTTCAACCCAGTCGGGAAACCCAATCTGGCCTGCGATCTCCAGCGATGACTTGATACGCAACTGCTTTTTCGATTTCTCACGAATGGCTATGACGTCGCCGCCATCCACTTGATAGGACGGAATATTGACAATGCTGCCATTGACCTCGATGCCTTTATGGCTGACCAGTTGGCGCGCCTCAGCCCGCGTCGCCGCAAAACCCATACGATAAACGGTGTTATCGAGACGGCCTTCGAGCAATCGCAACAGGTTTTCACCCGTTGAACCTTTTTTGCCTGCCGCTTTCTTGTAGTAGTTGCGGAACTGGCGCTCCAATACGCCATACATACGGCGCAGCTTCTGCTTCTCACGCAGCTGCAAACCATAATCCGACACACGCGGACGTCGCGCCGGTGCACCGCCTGGCGGTACTTCCAGTTTGCACTTTGACTCAAGCGGGCGAACACCGCTCTTGAGGAAAAGGTCCGTGCCTTCGCGACGCGAAAGCTTACATTTTGGTCCGATATATCTTGCCATAACTAAAATCCTGATCAGACGCGACGGCGCTTGGGCGGCCGGCATCCGTTGTGAGGAATCGGGGTCACATCGTTAATGTTGTGAATCTTGTAGCCACAACCGTTCAATGCACGCACGGCGGACTCGCGGCCTGGGCCTGGGCCCCAAACGCGTACGTCGAGATTCTTGAGCCCGTAGTCGAGCGCCGCACGACCCGCCTTGTCTGCAGCAACCTGCGCAGCAAATGGCGTTGATTTGCGCGAACCGCGAAAGCCACAGCCGCCGGCGGTCGCCCACGACAGGGCGTTACCCTGGCGATCTGTGATTGTAATGATCGTGTTGTTAAACGACGCGTGGATGTGCGCAATGCCATCCTGGACTTGTCGTGTAATTTTCTTACGAGCTGGTTTTGTCTGTGCCATCTTAAATTTCCTGCTAGGCGGCTACGGCGAGCAACTATTTACGTACCGGACGGCGCGGACCCTTGCGGGTACGTGCGTTGGTGCGCGTACGCTGACCGCGCAACGGCAAGCCGCGACGATGACGGATGCCACGGTAGCAACCGAGATCCATCAAACGCTTGATGTTCATTGAAGTCTCACGACGAAGATCGCCT
>JBCCCC010000009.1:0-48045 GCA_039033695.1 Pseudomonadota bacterium
AACAAGCTGCGCGTCGGTGCTGAGCTTGCCATTGACGGCGATACGCTCGTTGAACTGCGATAAATGCGGGGACGTATAGCGGCCGACGGACTGGCCCGCCATCCGCAGCAGTCTGTCGGCAAACCAAACACACGAACCTTTTCCATTGGTGCCGGCCACCATGAGCGTAAGCGCAGGTTCCGGTAGAGCGAGTCGACTGTAGGCGCGGGCTACGCGGTCAAGTCCGAGCTCCATGCGCGCCGGATCCAGTGTCTCGAGCCTTGCAAGCCACCTTGCCAGAGACGGCGATGTCATCGCCAAATCAGGCGCCGGTGGCGTCCTGCTCCGACAGATCCAGCGCTTTCAACGTCGCGGTATCGTCAGGCGTGCGCGTGGATGCGCCTTGCATCTTGCGTAACAGATCAGCTATCTCCTGACGCATCTGCCGACGATCGACAATCATGTCCAGCGCGCCATGCTCCAGCAAGAATTCGCTGCGCTGGAAACCTTCCGGCAATGTTTCCCGCACCGTTTGCTCGATCACGCGTCGACCCGCAAACCCAATCAACGCACGCGGCTCTGCAATATTCACGTCGCCGAGCATTGCCAAGGATGCCGACACGCCGCCGGTCGTCGGGTCCGTCAGCACAGAGATATAGGGCAATCGGGCTTCTGCGAGCTCCGCAAGAACAGCGCTGGTCTTGGCCATTTGGAACAATGAAAACAGGGCTTCCTGCATGCGTGCACCGCCACTCGCCGAGAAGCAGACCAACGGTGCTTTATTCTCCAGCGCATACAGAGCCGCGCGGTGGAATCGCTCACCAACCACTGATCCCATGGAACCGCCCATGAACTTGAACTCGAACGCAACGGCAGCGCATGGACGGCTGAACAAGGTGCCATGTGCCGCGATCAACGCGTCGTTTTCGCCGGTCGCTTTTTGCGCCTGTGCAATCCGGTCGCGGTAACGCTTGCTGTCGCGGAACTTCAGCGGGTCTTGTGGTTGCAGCTCGGTGGCCAGTTCCTGCATCGAACCTTCATCAAAAAACGTGACCAAGCGGTCGCGCGCGCCCATGCGCATGTGGTGCGTGCATTTGGGGCATACCAGCATGTTGCGCGCCACTTCGGCACGATACAGCTGCGCATTGCATTTTTCGCACTGAATCCAGAGCCCTTCCGGAACTGATTTCGTACGCCGCTCAGTTGTGATGCGCGAAGGCATCAGTTTTTCGAACCAACTCATGGATGAGAGTTTACCGTGAAAAAGTCGCGTAGTGCCATGATTCTAAAGCAGCATTATTCCATCGGCGTGCTGATCGGCAGCAACGGCAGGCGATCCGGCAATTGGCGGTCGACAAGCTCTGTACTAACAACGCCGCTATCTTGCGGGTAAACCACGCGGGTAAGGTACAAGCCTTGCGGTGGTGCGGTCACACCGCCGGTTTTGCGATCTTTGCTGGCTAACACTTCAGCGGTATCGGAAACCGGGCGCGCGCTACTGCCAATCGCGACCAACAGCCCGGTAACGTTGCGGACCATGTTCTGCAGAAAGGCATTGGCGGCGATGTCGATAATGACCCACTGCTGCAGCCGAGAGACACGCAGTGCGGTGATCGTTCGGCGCGCATGTTTTGCCTGGCAACCAGCGGCACGAAACGCTGAAAAGTCATGCTCCCCAAGTAGCGCACTGGCGCCCTGCTGCATCAAGGTTGCGTCCAGCGGTTCGTGCACTACCCAGGCACGCTTGGCGAATAGTGCGCTTCGTGCGCGCGCATTCAGAATCAGATAGCGATAGCGACGCTCGAGGGCCGAGAATCTGGCATGAAAATCCGACGCAACGGTCGCCGCCCAATGGATGCTGATGTCTTCCGGCAGATAACTGTTTACGCCAAGCACCAGGCCACTGCGCGAGCGCTTTGCGCCCGTATCAAAATGAACGACTTGGTCGCAGGCGTGAACCCCGGCATCGGTGCGACCGGCGCATTGGATCTCCACATCATGATCGAGCACCCGGCCGAGTGCGCGCTCGACATTGGCCTGTACCGAGTCGCAGTGCTTCTGACGCTGCCAGCCGCAGTAGCGGCTGCCGTCGTACTCAATGCCAAGCGTATAACGCTGCATGACCGCTCATTTGACTCGCGCGATGCCAAGCAGCGGCGCCAGAATCAACTCAGCTGAGCCCATCCAGCAAGGATTGCGCCTCTGCCTTCTGCGAATCATCGCCCTCAGTCAGCACTTCTTCGAGAATGCTACGCGCGCCGTCCGGGTCACCCATATCGACATAGGCCCGTGCCAGATCCAGTTTGGTACCGACCTCGGCAACATTGGTCTGCGCTGTATCCTCATCGATCGCAAGGTTCAGGCCTGTATCGGCGGCACTGTCTGCGTCACCAACGAATACCTCTTCCGAGAATAACGTTGATGACGAATCAATCGCTGGCTGCTCGGCGGTTGCATCGATATCGCTGCCAAGGTCGTCAACGCGCAGCTCGCTGGTGAGGTCTGCCACGTCCAGGTCGGCTTCACCCAGGCCACCAGCCGCTGGCATGATGCCAGTCGCATCAGCGGCATCGGCGCTATCGACATTCAGCATCTCGCTGGTACCCGTGTCTTCAAGGTCAACCGAGCTCGTATTCGCAAGCACGGTTGCGTCAGGGTCTTCCTCCTCGGGCAGACTGACCTTGAAGTCGTCTGGCAGCACAGAGGTCACACCTGTTGCATCAAGGAGGTCCGACGAGATATTGCCAGTCGTATCCGATACATCGGCATTGCCGGTATTCAGATCAAGATCCTCAACATCCATCTCCGCCGTGTCGCCGGCGCCCATGTCACCGCCGGTGATGTCTATTGGCTGCTCGACGGTACCTTGTTCAAGCGACTCGCCATCGAACTGAAAGTCAAGGCCGCTGGCGTCATTGGGATCGGTGCCGACGACCGGCTCGTCACCGGCCAGAGATGCTTCATCAAACTCAAAGTCGATGCCACTGATGTCTGCAAGCTGTTCAACGGTGCCGCCATCGCTCGTGTCACCGCTATCGCCAACTTTATCGAAGACCTCGCCGAAGCCTTCATTATCATCGCCTGAAATCTGCGAATCGATCGCGCCGGCGTCGGCATCAGCACCGTCAAATGATAAGTCCAGCTCGCCACCCTCAGAGCTCGCAACCGCACCGCTGAACAGCGCATGTGCAGGCGCTATTTGCTGCCCCATGATCACGACCTTGTTCCACTCGGCATCATTGTCCGGCACGCTGCCTTTGAGGTCTTCCGCTGCCGCAACAAAACCATCCTGGTTACCCCAGACAAAATAGATTTCGCACAACTTGGCCTTCAGTTTGACATCTGAAGAATCAATCGCCAATGCGCCTTTCACCAGATCAGCCGCCTGGTCGTAGAGGCCATAGGCCATGTGGAAGTCGGCCTCCGCCAGGGGATCCGACTGGTCCAGGTTGATCGCGGTATCGGAACTGAATGTGTCTTCGATATTGAAGCCGGTATCGTCTTCAGCCGCCGGTTCCGCGACATCCACCTTGGGCGGCTCAGTCTTGTCGACCGGCGCCGTGGCTTCGAAAGTATCGGTGCTATCCAGACTGTCAGACACCGGAGTCCGAGCCGTATCGCCAACCGACCTGCCGGCACCCAGCTCCCGCAAACGACCGGTCGCGGCGAGGGTGCCGTCAAGATCTTCGAGATCTGCGGCGTCCAGCGCTTCCCATGTACCGGTTGGATCAGAATCACTACTGCGTCGGCGCGCCAGCAAGGCGAGCAAGCCGAGGATAACCACCACACCGCCGCCGACGAGATACCAGATATTGCCAAGGATGGTATCCATCAGACCCGGCTCTGGGGTGTTCATCGTCACAACCGCCGGTGTGCGGGTTGCCGGCGCGGGCGTCTGCGCCACCGGTTCCGGCTCAGTGACTTCCGTTGCCGAATCCTGCGCGGTCGCGGCAGTGTCGTCTTCGACAAAAATCTCATCTTCAGTCAGCGGGTCGTCGCTAACCGGTTGCTCGGTTGCAGGATCGTCAACAAACAGGTCATCCGTGGAGACCGGTTCCGGCGTAGTCACAGCGGCTGCGTCTTGGTTGCTCAGTGTCGCCTGCAAACGCGCAAGTTCTTCGTTGCGCAGGGCAATCAAGCGCTCTTTTTCGGCAAGCTCACGCCGCAAAGCCTCAAGCTCGGCGGTAGTCGCGGTACCGCCGCTCGCGCCAGTGGCACTGCCTGACGTTGTGCCGACCGAAGTATCCTGATCCGGCGGGACCAGCGTCAACGAGCCGCTGCCACCTTGCCAGTCGCGGTTCTGTCGGCGCACTTCTTCGAGCGCGGCCGCACGGTTGATTGAAAACAGTTGCTGCTCAGTCGGCAGTCTTAGCACGGCGCCGGCACTCAAGCGATTGATATTGCCGTCAAACGCCTGCGGGTTAGCCTGGTAAATTGCCAGCATGACCTGGTTGATGGAGACACTCTGGTCGGGCTGGATGCGTTCAGCGATTTCCCACAACGTGTCGCGACGCTGCACTCGGTATTGATCACCTTCCAGTGGCAGCGGTGCTGCGGCAGAAGACTGACTCGACGGAGCTCGCCGTACATTGCCCGCGTTCGATGAACGGGTGGGCGCGGCGCGCGTTACCGGCGCTGGCGCTGGCGCCGCAGCGGCCGCTGCGTAAGTCGGCGGATCCAGCAAGACGGTGTATTCGCGCAGCAGACGACCGCGCGGCCATACGGCCTCAACCAGCATTGTTACAAAAGGTTCAGTGATCGGTTGTGACGAGGTGATTTCGACCGTTGGGGTATCACCGCCACGAACGCGGAAGCGCAGGCGGTTCAGGTAGCTGGGCTTATCGATACCGTAACGCTCAAAGGTTTCAGCGGAGGCCAGCCGAATCTCCAGCGCCGTCAGCTCATCGCGGGTGGCGCCCAGCAAGGAGATTTCCGCTTGCAGCGGCTCATTCAGTGCCGAGCGGGTAGTGATCTCACCAAGACCCAACGCATACGCGCTGTGACTGGCACTAAGACTCACCGCAACTACGATAGCGGCCAACCAACGAAGCATATTCTTATCTCCAGCCCACATTTGCGCAGGCTTATTTCTCTTCAAACGCCGTCCAACCGGACATAATGCACGCCCAATCCCGGGCGCAATGATAGCTCATAAATAATTTTTCGCCAATATTTCAGCGATTTGCACGCTATTTAGAGCCGCGCCCTTACGTATGTTGTCGGACACAATCCACAGGTTAATCCCTCTCGAATGACTTATGTCATCTCGAATACGTCCAATAAATACAGGATCTGCCCCTGCTGCTTCTGTGACGGGTGTCGGATATCCGCCCAAAGACTGCTTGTCGAGCACCGTAACCCCCGGCGCTTTTTCGAGAATCTTACGCACCTGGGCGGCCGAAATCTTGTCACGTGTCTCAAGATGCACCGCTTCACTGTGGCCATAAAAAACCGGGATCCTAACGGCGGTAGGATTCACCATGATCTGGCCGTCGCCCAGAATCTTGCGTGTCTCCCAAACCATTTTCATTTCCTCACGGGTGTAGCCGTTGTCCTGGAACTGGTCGATATGTGGCAACGCGTTGAACGCAATCTGCTTTTCATCGTCTTCTAACTCCAGACTGAGCCCATTCAGCAGGCGTGCCGTCTGGCCGGCGAGCTTCTCAATCGCAGACCGGCCCGCCCCGGACACCGCCTGGTAGGTCGCCACGTTGATCCGTTCGATGCCCACCGCGTCATAGATGGGTTTGAGCGCAACCAACATCTGCATCGTCGAGCAATTAGGGTTTGCAATAATGTTGCGCTTTGTATAGTCAGCCAAATGCTCGGGATTCACTTCGCTGACGACCAAGGGCACATCGTCGTCTTGGCGAAAATGCGAGGTATTGTCGATCACAACGCAACCGGCTGCTGCCGCCTTGGGCGCGTATTCGGCAGATACCGAGCCCCCAGCCGAGAACAACGCAATGGCAACATTGCCAAAGTCGAAGTCTGCGAGGTCCTGCACCTTGAGCCAGGTATCACCATAAGCGACACGCTTGCCGACGGACCGCTCACTGGCAAGCGCGAACACGCGCCCCGAGGTGAGCTTGCGTGCCGAGAGTATTTCCAGCATGACTTCGCCAACGGCGCCGCTGGCGCCAACCACGGCAATATCTTTATCGAACTGTGCCATTCATTGTTCTCGTTAAGGGGGCTTAGGCTTCCGTCGCCGACCGGCTTGCAGGCTGTATTTGGACGTCGGCATTTTGCGCGCGGTGGCGCATATAGTGATCGAGCAACGTCAGGCACACCATTGCCTCTGCGATAGGCGTCGCGCGCAAGCCGACGCAAGGATCATGACGGCCGGTCGTGACGATATCTGTCGCCTTGCCATCGGTGTCCACGGTGTTACCTGGTTTCTGAATACTGGACGTGGGTTTCAATGCGATGCTGGTGACAATGTCCTGGCCACTCGAAATGCCGCCCAGCGTACCGCCCGAATCATTCTTGGCAAAACCATCCGGCATGATCTCATCACGATGCTCTGATCCGTGCTGCGCGATACACGCGAATCCGGCACCAAACTCGACGCCTTTGACAGCATTGATGCTCATCAGACCCTGGGCCAGTGCGGCCTCAAGCTTGTCAAATACAGGCTCGCCCAAACCAACTGGAACGTTGCGGGCAATACACGTCACCTTGGCGCCGATTGAATCACCGCTGCGCCGGAGCGAATCCATGTAATCGGCAAGAAACTCCAGCTTGTCCGGGTCGGCACAAAAAAATGGGTTGCTGTCGACCAGCGACAAATCCGTTGCCGCAAGCTCATGCGGACCGAGCTGCGAAACGTAGCCGAACACCTCAACACCAAGGCGTTCCTTCAGGTACTTGCGAGCCACAGCTCCGGCAGCCACGCGCATGACTGTCTCACGGGCGGATGAGCGGCCACCGCCACGATAGTCTCGCAATCCGTACTTGTGAAAGTAGGTGTAGTCGGCATGGCCCGGCCGAAACTTGTCCTTGATCTTTGAATAGTCGCGCGAGCGTTGGTCCGTATTGTGGATTACCAGACCGATCGGTGTGCCGGTGGTCAACCCCTCAAATGTACCGGAGAGTATCTGGACTGCATCGGGCTCTTTGCGCTGGCTGGTATGGCGGGACTTGCCAGTGCGACGGCGCTCCAGATCGACCTGGATATCTTCCTCGCATAAAGCCATACCCGGCGGGCAGCCATCGATAATGCAGCCCAGCGCCAGTCCGTGGCTTTCGCCAAACGTCGTGACACGAAACAGCTGACCATAGCTATTACCGGCCACGCGGATTAGCCTCCCGCCGAGCGTCAAACACGGCCTGATACGCGAGCAACTCGGTTTTGCTCATGACAAATACACCCCCGGCATCACCGGCAAACTCCAACCAGGTAAATGGTACCTCGGCATACAGCGATTGTAATGCCTCATCGCTCACACCAACCTCAACAATCAGGACGCCCTCGTCGCGCAAGTGGCCAGCGGCTTGCGCAAGAATGATACGGACCAGGTCCAGGCCGTCGTCACCGGCAGCCAAACCGAGCTCAGGTTCACGTTGAAACTCTGGCGCGCGGGCCCGCATTTGCGCCGCATCGACATAAGGTGGGTTACTGACAATCAAGTCGTATTCGCCAACGGCAGGATCGGCGAACAGATCCGATTCGATAAGCCGCACGCGTGATGCCATCTCGTGCAATGCGACATTGCGAGCCGCCACGTCAAGTGCCAATGCGGAAACATCGCTGGCATCGACCGTCGCGTTTGGCAGTGCAACTGCGCTGGCGATAGCGATGCAGCCGCTGCCCGTGCAAAGGTCGAGCACTCGCGTCACGCGCGCCGGGTCAACCCAGGGCTGATATGACTGCGCAATCAACTCTGCTACGGGCGATCTGGGCACGAGCACATTGTCGTCAACATAGAAGCGCAGACCTGCAAACCAGGCCTCGCCCAATAGATACGCGAGCGGCCTGCGGGTCCGGATTCGCTCGCGGGCGATGCGACTCAGGTTTTCGGCAACCGAACGGGAAACCGGTGATGCCAGTGCCTGCTCAAAATCGCGTGGCCAGTCTTGATCCGCATAATCAATGCCGAGTTGCGCCGCGACCAACCATGCCGCCTCATCTTCGGCGCGATCCGTCCCATGCCCAAAGAACAGCCCGGCCGCGTCGAACTCCCCCGCCAGCACTTCAATGGCAGCAGCGTAGTTGCGCAGCTCACACAGGCGGCCGGCACCTGTCGCCGATGTCATTGGACTAAGATCAATTGCATCATCAGCGCAACCGTAGGTGAGCCGCCGCCAATTGTCCACGTGCCGGCTCGAATCGGTACATCTGATTTTGTAGCCAGTCAGCGGCTGTGAAATAATCGCCGATCATCTTTGCAATTTTCAGACCCTGCTTGCTTGTCAGACACGCCAGGGTCGCACCAACGCTATGCAAAAACCCCTGATCATCATCGTGATCGCCTTGACCTTTGCCGCCGGCTTGGCGCTTGGTCTCGCCAATCGCCCGGCACCAGCCACGCTGCAAGCTGCAACCCATCTCATGCCGGCGCGCGATATTGCACCGTTCTCACTGCGAACGGCCAATGAGGCCGTCTTGGACAATGCCGCTCTCGAGGGCAACTGGACACTGGTTTTCTTCGGCTTCACCAATTGCCCAGACATCTGCCCGACAACGTTGCAATTGCTGTCCGACGCGCGCGACAGCCTGACCGACGCGGAACCTGCGACCGCGCTACCTGACATCTTACTGATAAGCGTTGATCCGGAGCGCGATACACCCCAAGCGCTGGCCGATTACGCCGCGTATTTCGGTGACGCAGTGTACGGCGCAACAGGTGACGATGCGGCAATCGCGTCGATCGCTGCGGATCTCGGTATTGTATACGTCAAGGTGCCGCTCGACGACGAAGGCGCCTATACGATGGACCATAGCGGCACTGTGTTGCTGATTGACCCGAACGTGCGCTTACGCGCTGTCTTCACCCCGCCGCTGTCAGCGGCGAGCATTGCCTATGACCTTGGCATCATTATTGGGAACGCAACATGAATCGGGTCTTATTCGTCTGTATTGCCGCACTCGGCATGCTGGGCCTTGGCTGTCAGCCGGCCGCGCAACCGCCTGTTGAAGTCAGCAACGCCTGGTTGCGCGCACCGGCGCCCGGAAAACAGGTGACTGCTGCCTACATGAGCATCCAGAACAACAGTGATGCCGCGCTGGTTATCGATCGCGTCAGTAGTACTCAGTTTGCGCGGGTCGAGATTCACGCGACGCAAATGCAGGACGGCACGATGCGCATGCGCGAACAAGCAGCGCTGACCATAGCACCGGGCGAGCGCATCAGCCTCGCGCCCGGCGGTTTGCACCTGATGCTGTTCGACCCGACTGACGCGGTTGACGCAGGCAGCACGGTAGACATTACTTTGGCTACTGGCTCGCAACCCGTTGCGCAGCTCACCGTGCCCGTCAGCCGCGACAATCCCTATGCCGACTGAACAACCCGATACCCTGCGCTGGTCGCAAAAGGCATTCATCGCACTTCAGTATTTTTTGCCGCAGATTGCGTTGACTCGACTGGTTGGCTGGCTGATGCAGCGCGAGTCTCGCTGGCTGAAAAACACGATAATCAACGGTTTCGTTAAGAGTTTCTCCGTCAATACGAATGAAGCGGAGAAGCCTGTTCCGGATGGCTATCCGTCGATGAATGCGTTTTTCACGCGCGCACTGCGCGCAGGCGCGCGGCAGGTCGATCAAGCCGCGGACAGCATCGTGGCTCCCTGCGACGGCGTCGTAAGCCAGTGCGGAGTGATCAATGATGGCCGACTGATTCAGGCGAAGGGCTTCAAGTACCAGTGTAGTGAATTATTGGCAGACGATGATGCGCGCGAGTACTACGACGGTGGGCAGTTCATGACCATCTACCTCGCCCCCTACGACTACCACCGCGTGCATACGCCCATGGCGGGTCGCATCGTCACCCATCGCCATGTGCCAGGCGCGCTGTTCTCCGTCAATCAGGTAACTGCTGCAGCCGTGCCGCGCTTGTTCGCTCGCAATGAGCGGCGCGTCTTCGAGATTAATGATGGACAATCCGTCACGGCGTTGGTCATGGTGGGCGCGCTTAACGTTGGCAGTATCTCGACCGTCTGGGACGATGCGCTCGATGCGGGATCGCTCAACTACATCAGCAAGCGCAAGCTGCCGGATACGGCTTTCGAAAAAGGCGCTACGCTAGGTTGGTTCAACATGGGATCAACCGTGATCCTGCTTTGGCCGCGCGGCTATGCGCAGTGGTCAGAGACACATGCAGCGGGCGACGTCTTGCGCATGGGCGATGTTATCGCACTGCGTCGGATCGACTAGTTGGCCCAAGGCATGCACTGGCAACCTGACTGCACGCTGGAAACGGCCCAGCGACGTGCCCAATTGATGCAACTGGCGCGATTGTATTTCGCCGAACAACGCGTTCTCGAGGTTGAGACGCCCATGCTGTCCGGCAGTGCAGTAAGTGACGTGAATATTGACAGTCTGACGGTCACGTCGATGCTGTCGCGCCAGCCGTTGTATTTGCATACATCCCCCGAATACGCGATGAAGCGACTATTGGCGGCTGGATGGCCGGATATCTATCAGCTGACGCGCGTGTTTCGCGACGGGGAATGCGGCGCCAATCATCAGCCGGAGTTCACGATGCTGGAGTGGTATCGCCACGAAGCCGATCTGCAGCGCATTGTCGATGACACCTGCAAACTGATAGAGACACTGCTTGATGGAACGGCCAGCGCGCGTGAGCGGGCACTTGCTCCGCGCCGGCAATCAACCTATGACGACGCGTTGCGTTTGGCGACGGGCAGCGACTCGGATGCAAGTCTGCAAGCGCTGCGCGCGCTGTGTGGCGACGGGTTTTCCGCATCCCTCACAGACGATCGAGATGCCATGCTCGACTTTCTGTTTGACACGCATGCGGCCCGCTCTTTCAGCCCCGATTCCCTCACAGTCATCACCGATTACCCCGCCTCGCAGGCCGCGTTGGCAGTCATCGACACGGCAACCAATCGCGCATTGCGTTTCGAGATTTACCTGGGTTCACTCGAGTTGGCCAATGGGTTTGTCGAGCTGCGCGATGCGGCTGAACAGCGCGCGCGCTTCGAAAGCGATCTGGAACGGCGCGAGACCGCAGGCAAACAGTGCCCGCCGCTGGATGAGGCTTTTCTTTCGGCGCTGAGCGCCGGACTGCCGGCCTGCGCGGGCGTTGCCGTTGGTTTCGACCGGTTGGTCATGCTGGCCGATGGCAGTCGTTCGCTGTCTGACGTCTTGAGTTTCGCGCACCAACCCACATCATGACGACATGAACACAACCACTGATTACGACCTGCTCATGGCACAAGCCCGAGCGCTGACCGACAACGAACCGGATGCGCTCGCAAACCTCGCCAATCTCGCGGCACTGACGTTCGCGACACTGGACAATGTCAATTGGGCAGGCTTCTATGTACTGCGCGGCGATGAGCTGGTACTGGGGCCCTTCCAGGGTCAATCGGCCTGCGTACGCATCCCGCTTGGCCAGGGCGTCTGCGGCACCGCGGCTGCCAATGCACAAGCACTACGCGTGGCCGATGTGCATGAATTCGAAGGTCACATTGCCTGTGACGCGGCTAGCGAATCGGAGATAGTCATTCCCTTGATGTCGGGCGCGCGCGTCATCGGTGTGCTCGACATTGACAGCCCACTCAAATCGCGTTTCAGCGCGCAAGATGAGGCAGGTTTGACCGGGCTGGCCGCATTGGCCAGCAAGCTGATCACGAACGACCCACGGACGATAGGCCTGGTGCTCTCGCGCTAGTCTTTCACCCGCGAGACATACTCGCCAGAGCGTGTATCCACGCGAATCACTTCGCCTTCTTCGAGAAACAGTGGAACGCGAACGGACGCCCCCGTTTCCAGGCGTGCGGGCTTCACGCCACCTTGCGCTGTATCGCCGCGTAAACCCGGGTCAGTCTCGACGATCTTGAGTTCGACAAAATTTGGCGGCGCGACCATCAGCGGCGAGTTATTCCACAACGTAACGCTGCAGATATCCTGATCCTTAAGCCACTGCGCCGCATCGGCAACCGCCGCCTGACCTGCCGCGTATTGCTCGTACGTTTCCGGTTCCATGAAATGCCAGAACTCACCATCCGAATACAAGAATTGCATATCCGTTTCCAACACATCTGCAGCCTCAACTGACTCGCCTGACTTGAAGGTCTTGTCCAGCACCTTGTTGGTCTTCAGGTTACGTACCTTCACGCGATTGAACGCCTGCCCCTTGCCGGGCTTGACGAACTCGTTCTCAACGATCGTGTAAGGGTCGCCATCGAGAATCAGTTTTAGGCCAGAGCGGAATTCGTTGGTGTTGTACGAAGCCATTGCGATGTGATCCTTAGCGTTGCGCGGCCCGATGGCCAGTGCAATATGGTAACCCGCAGGACTTGCGGGCACAAAGCGCGAACCTTGATGTCGCGCCAGCCACGAACCAGTGACGTGCACTGGCACCAGTTTTTGCGGCCAAGAGTGGAACTACGTCACGTTTTGGGCGGCCGGGGAACACCCGTACACCCCCTATGTAATAGTATCGAGTGATCCAAAAACCATTAGCGCGCCATGCCTGCTCGAGGGTGGTGCCGAGTAGCCACGGAAGTCGCCCATTGTCAGCACCGCGCAAGATCTCAGTTCACGTAGTCACTCGCCATCAGGATGACGTTGAATACCTGAACCGGGTGTTGCGCGGCAGCGGGTTCGCGTCGCAGTGCCATTGGCATGATAATGGCGAAGACTTTGCGCGCGCCGTTACCAGCGATGACGATCTCATCATCACCCGAATCTCACCACAACTGATTGAGCCGGCGGCCATCATTGAGTTGGCGCGTAAACGCGGTTGCATGCAACCTGTCATCCTCATCGCGGAGAGCATCGACGAGGCGTCGATCAGCCAAGCGCTCGAATGGGGGGCGGCGGATCTGGTCACGCTGCGAGATGACCGGCGGCTGGGTGTCACGCTACAGCGCGAACTCAAACTGCAGTTATTGGATCGCCAGGTCGCGCACTCGCGCAGCACTGCAGCGAATATCCAGCAACAATTCACGTCTTTGCTGGACGACGTGCCAGATGCGATCGCGCACGTCCAGGAAGGCATCGTCGTCGAAACAAACAAAGCTTGGCTCGAGCTATTCCGGTGTGACAGCGAGGATGACTGCCTGGCGCACCCGCTCATGGATATGATCGCCGCAAAACACCAGAGCACGATCAAAGGCGCACTGGTTGCCATTGCCAAAGGCAAATGGAACGACGAGCCGCTTGCCGTCGTCGCCAATCGGCAGGACGGTAAGGAGATCGAGCTGACACTTTCACTTCAGCAAGCGGTCTTCGACGACGAGCCGGCCGTTCGTATCGCGATCAAACAGGAAAAAGCTGAAGACAAGCGCACGACGTCGCTGATGCGAGATGCGATGACAAAGGACCAGAGTACGTTCCTTTATCATCGCAAGCACTTCCTGAAGATGGTGGAGCAACGACTCGGGCAGCCATTGGATCGCGGCGAGCGGCTGATGGCCTGGATCCGCATCGACAATTTCAAGAAGGTTCGCAATGAACTAGGCGTCATTTGCAGCGAGGACATCATCGCTGACTTTGCTGAACTGCTGCGCCAATGTATTCAGAAGGAAGACATTGCGGGTCGCTTCGAAGGCACCGCATTTACGGTGTTGCTCGAACGTAGTTCGGAAAATGACGCTAAGGCCTGGGGCAGACAGTTCGCGAAAGCTGTCGCGGATCGCCTGTTCGAGATCGGTGACCGGACGATCAACCTGACTTGTTCTGTCGGGATCTGCGCGAATTCCGATGTCGTCACGAGTAGCGCCGAGCTCGTCGAGATGGCCGAGAAGACCTATCGTGACGCGCGCGATCGAGGCGATGGCAAGGTACTCATCAACGAGACCAGCGACGAAGACACACGTATCCGCAAGCACGACAAACTCTGGGCTCACCGTTTGACCGAAGCGCTCAAGGACAACCGATTCCGACTACTTAAACAACCTATCGCCGCGCTGGATGGCGACAGTGCCGAGGTGTTCGACATTCTGATGCGCCTGGTCGACGAGCAGGGCCAGACGATCGCGCCGTCAGAATTTCTGCCGGCTGCGCGGCGTAACAATATGATGCAGGCACTGGATCGCTGGGTGATCGGCGCATCTTTGAGCCTGAGTCGGCAGCATAACCCCGACCTGTTGTTTGTCAGGCTTTCGGAGCAGTCGATTACGGACCGCTCGTTTGCCGCTTGGTTGAAGACCATCATCGCCAAGTCGGGAGTATCGCCGGCCAGCCTGTGCTTCCAGGTGCCAGAAGAGACCGCACTGAAGTATCTGAAGGCCGTTGCGGTTACCGCAACGGCAATTCGCAAAATTGGCTGCAAATTTGCGCTTGAGCACGTTGGAATCGCACCGCAGTCCGAGAAACTCATGACGGGACTGCCTCTAGACTTTGTCAAAATCGATGGCTCGTTGATTGGTGGTCTGGCTGGAGACGGCGATGGGCATGAGAAGACCAGTGCACTGGTCGCAGTTGCCAAGGCGCGAAACATCAAAACGATCGCCGAGAAAGTCCAGGATGCGAATACAATGGCTGCGTTGTGGCAGCTCGGGATCAGTTACATGCAAGGACATTACGTCCAGGAACCTGAAGTCATTCTGCAGGAAACAGCTTGAGGCGCACAGCGAGAACATCATGAAACGCGTACAACAAAAACTACTAGCCAGCATGATTGCCATTGCATTAGGCAGCGCGACGGTTTCGGCACATGCGCTGGAGCTTGGTGACGCCGTTGTGCGATCCGCCTTGGGCGAACGGCTGCTGATCGAAATCCCACTCGGCAATGCCGACCTGGCTGCACCATCTTGCTTCCGCAGCACGCTTACCGATGCGCCTGCTGGCAGCGGCCGCCTGAACCAACGTAAGTTGCCAGGCGTTTTGGTGCTATCCACGTCGCGTATTGTCACGGAGCCGCTACTGAATCTGCGCGTTGTAGTCGAGTGCCCAAACGTGCCGCGACTGCGTCGCGAGTACACGCTGTTTATTGACCCGGCGTCGCGCGTCGCGCCGAGCCAGCGCGAACTGTCTGCCGCTGCGCGAGGATTGCGCCCCGCAACTCGGCGTCGCATCGCAGCCTCGCCCACCCCGATACAAGCAGCTGCGTCGAGAGCGGTGCAGCGTACGCCGATGGTCGATGGCACTCGCTATAGGGTACAAACGGGCGATACGGTGTCTGAGATCGCGGCACAGATCAAACACAAGGACCAGGACTTGTGGACCGTCGTTGATCAGATCGTTGCAGATAATCCGGATGCATTTATCGACAACAACCCCGACCGGCTGGTTGCTGGCAGCGTACTGGCGCTGACGGTCGCGGTCGTCACAAACAGCCCGCCACCACAGTCTCCGCCGCCGTTGGCGACGCCACCGGAGCCGACACCAACGCCGCCTGCACCAGCGGCAAGCGCGACGACCGGTTCATCGACGTCCGACCTGCCTGGCGCCAGCAGCAGCGATGCGCAAAAGCTGTTGTCGTTGTTGCAAGGCGAAAACCCCACAACGATGCAAACGCTGGCGGATCCGGTTGCTACTGATGAGGCTGGCGGTGATAGTCCGTTCAAGCCTGCGGCAACTGCCAACGCGGACGATACGCCACTCGTCGTGTCGCCAGCAGTTGCTGCCAGCGCCGCATCCCCATGGTGGGGCCGAATCACAGCGATGGTGGTTGGTATGGCCACGGCCCTGGGGATATGGATTTTGTGGCAGATCGCCGCAGGCATGAGCGCTCGCCGACGTCGCGCCGCGGCGGCTGCGAGCAGCGTTAGCGCGTTATCCCGGCGAGATGCAATAGCAGCGGCAGATGCGCCATCATTGGCATCTCGCGAGGTGTCGGATGGCTGGCACAACGACGTGTCGTCCGGGTCGAGAACATCGCCGGTTGACGATGCCTATCAGGTTGAGTTTGTCATGGATGATGCACAAACCGTCGAGATCGACAACACAGCGCCACCTCCAAGTGATCAGCGATTCCTTGAAGCTGAGCCCGTCGTTGAGGTGAGCGCGCTCGAGAATACTGGCGTTTTCGACTACAGCCATGAGCTGGACGAAAACACGCAAAAGATGCTCGAGCAAGACTACGAAGCGCAGTTGACTCGCACCCAGCAGATTGAAAAAGAACTGGCCGAGAGAGCGCTTGGTATTACGCCAGACGAACACGACGCAGCGGCATCCGACGGCGACGATGATGCTATCGGTTACTCACTAGCGATCAGCGACGATATGTTTGAGACCGTCAGCATGCAAGGCGACCATCTCAACCGTCGGGCCAGCGACCGCACGCACGCTGACACCGAGCGACTACCGCAACAAGCGGACTTTGCCGACGATAACTTGCTCGCTGATGACACGATCGCCGGGTTTAGTGAACCTCTGCCGGAAGACGCAACGGTCGACATGGATCTCGAACTGGATCTGGACGATGACGATGCACCTTCGGTATCACACATCATGCAGATAAGCGCCGAAGAGCTAAGCGAAGCGCTTGGCGAACACGATGATGACAGCACGCTTGAAATGGATCAGGTCAAGCGCACGGCGTCGAAACGGCGCGCCTGACACCTCGCTACTCGCCTGCCACTGACAATCGATCGACTTTGCGGTAGTTGCGCGACAATAGCTGCCCGCGATTGCCGCGCGTGCCCAGATACTTCTCAAGGTCTGCCGGCTTGAGGGTCATTTTTCGATCAGCGCAATGCACGACCAGGCTCTCGCCTTCTGCAATTGCAACCATCGCGACCATTGCCTCCTCGCCTGCCAAGAACTTCTTGCGGGGTATATCCATGATCTTATTGCCCTTGCCACGTGCGAGTTCGGGCAAGTCGTCAAGGTTGAATACAAGCAGCCTACCGATGTTGCTCACCGCCGCGATCATTTCGCCTTCCAGCCACTGTGTCGCCGACGGCACCAATACTGCGGCGTTGTCACGCACGGTCAACATGGCCTTGCCCGCCTTCGCGCGACTCACAAGGTCCCGCGCCAGGACAACAAAGCCATAACCTGCACTGGTGGCCACCACCCAGCGGTCATCCTCAGCGCCGAACATCACGCCGCGGAACGTCGCACCGTCGGGCGGGTTGAAATGACCGGATAACGGCTCACCCTGACCGCGGGCTGACGGCAGCGTGTGCGCTAACAAGCTGTAGACGCGTCCCGTGCTGTCCAGGAACAAAGCCGTTTGATTGCTCTTGCCTCTCGCAGATGCCAGAAATTCATCACCAGCCTTGTAGTTCAGGCTGCGCGGATCAATGTCATGGCCCTTGGCGGCGCGCGCCCAACCGCGCTCCGACAACACAACCGTGACGGGCTCACTGGCAACGAGCGCTGTTTCGTCGAGCGCACGACCTGGCTCGCGTTCAACGATGACGGTGCGCCGGTCATCGCCAAACTCCTCAGCATCCGCTGTGATTTCTTTCTTGATCAGCGTCTTCAGTCTTGCATCGCTGCCAAGCAGCTTCTCGATGACCGCTTTCTCGGACGCGAGTTCATCCTGCTCCCCGCGTATCTTGAATTCCTCGAGTTTGGCAAGATTGCGCAAACGCAAGTTCAGGATGGCGTCCGCCTGAGTCTCGCTCAACGAGAAACGACGCATCAACTCGCTGCGTGGCTCGTCGTGCTCACGAATGATGGCAATGACTTCATCAATATTAAGATAAGCGACGAGCAAACCTTGCAGCACGTGCAAGCGCTCATCGACCTGTTTCAAGCGGTGCTCGAGACGACGTACGACGGTATCACGACGAAAACGCAACCACTCCTTTAACAATCCACGCAAATCGAAAACGCGCGGCGCGCCGTTCAACCCAATGACGTTGATATTGACGCGCAGTGTGCGCTCCAGCGACGTCGTCGCAAACAAATGCGACATCAGCATGTCCACATCTACGCGTCGCGACTTGGGCGTAATGACCAGCCGGACCGGATCCTGGTGATCGGACTCATCTCGCAGATCCTCAACCATCGGCAGCTTCTTGTTGCGCATCTGCGCGGCGATCTGCTCGAGCACCTTGGCACCGGAAGTCTGGAACGGCAGTTGGCTAATGATGATGTCGTCATCCTCGCGGTGCCATACCGCACGCGCACGCAATGTGCCATTACCGGTCTCATAGATCGCCTGCAATTCGTTACGCGGCGAGATAATTTCGCCACCCGTGGGAAAATCAGGTGCCTTGATATGGGTCATCAGGTCGGCGACGGTTGCTTTCGGTTTCTCAAGCAGATGAATTAACGCGGACGCGACCTCGCGCAGATTGTGCGGCGGTATATCCGTGGACATGCCAACCGCGATGCCGCTGGTGCCATTGAGCAGCAGATTCGGTAGACGCGCCGGCAGCATGACCGGCTCGCGAAGCGTGCCGTCAAAGTTTGGCTGCCAATCGACAGTGCCAAGCGCCAGCTCAGACAATAGCGAGGCCGCATACGGTCGCAGCTTGGCCTCGGTGTAGCGCATCGCCGCGAATGATTTGGGGTCATCAGGCGAGCCCCAGTTCCCCTGGCCAAAGACGATCGGGTAACGGTATGAGAAGTCCTGCGCCATTAATACCATCGCCTCGTAACAGGCCGAATCACCGTGCGGGTGAAACTTGCCGATCACATCACCAATGGTTCGCGCAGATTTCTTCGGCTTGGCATTCGCGGCAAGATTGAGCTCACTCATCGCATAAATGATGCGGCGCTGCACCGGCTTTAGTCCGTCGCCGATATGCGGCAGCGCGCGATCCAGAATCACGTACATCGAGTAGTCGAGGTACGCCTTCTCCGTATAGTCGCGCAATGCCAGTTGCTCGATGCCTTCGAGGTTCAACTCGTTTTGCATAGTCTCGTTTTCCTGGGGTCACTCGCGGCTACCAGCCAGCCAGTGGCCCACTCAGTCATCAAAGGGTTGCCAGGTTGCCAGTATTCTCAAGCCAACTGCGGCGATCTGACGCACGCTTCTTGCTCAGCAACATGTCCAGTGTCTGCTCGGTGCCATCCGCGCCATCGAGCGTGAGTTGCACCAATCGTCGCGTATCGGGGTTCATGGTTGTTTCGCGCAGCTGGCCTGGGCTCATCTCGCCGAGGCCTTTGAAGCGCGTAACGGTCACCTTTTTACGCCGCTTGTCCGCCGGTAGCCCGTCAATGATAGCCTGGCGCTCAGCGTCATCGAGGGCGTAGAACACCTCTTTGCCTACGTCTATGCGGTACAGCGGCGGCATGGCGACGTAGACATGCCCCGCCTCGACTAGCGGGCGGAAATGGCGCAGGAACAGCGCGCATAGCAATGTCGCGATATGGGCGCCGTCTGAATCGGCATCGGCGAGAATACACACCTTGTGGTAGCGAAGATCTTCAACGTTCGGATTTCCGGGATCAACACCCAGTGCAATACTGATATCGTGTACTTCCTGCGATGCCAGGATCTGGCCCGTCTCAACCTCCCAGGTATTCAGAATCTTGCCCCGTAACGGCATGATTGCCTGCGTCTCCCTGTTGCGCGCCTGTTTGGCTGAACCGCCGGCGGAATCACCCTCGACGAGGAAGATCTCCGATCGCAGCGGTTCCTGCGACGAACAGTCGGCAAGCTTGCCCGGCAGCGCAGGCCCGGCGACGACCTTCTTGCGCACGACTTTCTTGGCGTTTCGCAACCGCTGCTGTGCACGGGCGATCGCCAGTTGCGCAATCTGGTCGCCACTGTCCGGATGCTGATTGAGCCATAACGCGAAACTGTCCTTGGCAATGCCCGTGACATAGCCAGCCGCTTCGCGCGAGGACAAGCGCTCTTTTGTCTGACCCGAGAACTGCGGATCTTCGAGCTTGACTGACAGTACAAAACTCACGCGGTCCCAGACATCGTCCGGGGCGAGCTTGACGCCTCGTGGCAACAAGCTGCGAAACTCGCAGAAGTCACGTATGGCTTCAGTCAGCCCGGTACGTAATCCATTGACGTGAGTACCACCCTGGGCGGTCGGAATCAGGTTGACGTAGCTCTCCGTCACGCTGGGCGCATCATCAACCAACCAAACGAGCGCCCATTCGACGGCACTGTGCTCGTCTTGTGCGCTGGCACAATACGGCTGCGCCGGTAACGCTTTCGCGCCCTCGAGCGCTTGCGTCAGATACTCCGCGAGCCCGCCTTCAAAGTGCCAGACGTCGCTGTCACCAGTTTTCTCGTTGGTCAGCGATATTCGCAGCCCCGGACACAGTACCGCTTTGGCGCGCAACGCATGCGCAAGGCGAGACATCGAGAAATTCACCGAATCGAAATACTGCGCATCTGGCCAGAACCGAATCGTTGTGCCGGTATTCGCTTTGCCGACGTTGCCGACAACTTCGAGCTTGCTTGCCCGGTTACCGCCCCGAAACGACATGTTGTGCTCTTTGCCGCCGCGTTTGATCCAGATCTCAAGTTGCTCAGACAGCGCGTTGACGACAGAGACGCCGACCCCATGCAGGCCACCAGAGAACTGATAGTTGTCATTAGAGAATTTACCGCCGGCATGCAGTTTCGTCAGGATCAGCTCAACGCCCGGCATCTTCTCCTTCGGATGCATGTCGACGGGCATGCCCCGGCCATCATCGCGGACCTCGAGTGAGCCATCCTTGTGCAGGGTGACGTCAATGCGATCGCAGTGGCCGGCCAGTGCCTCGTCGACGCTATTGTCGATAACTTCGTGCGCCAGGTGGTTGGGCCGCTGCGTATCGGTGTACATGCCGGGGCGCCTGCGCACCGGCTCAAGGCCACTGAGCACCTCGATGTCAGCGGCATTGTATGTCTTGCTCATGGGGTCTCCACGCGCCTGTCGATCACATTGGTCGTTCAGGCAGCGCCGGTGTGTATGTTCGCCTTGGGATAGTCGTGGTGCGAGTGACGTTTTGCAACCTCTGTTTTGCGGAACTTGGCCATATCGCGTTGGAACACATTCGCGTATCTCAACTTGGGCACGATCTGCGGCCCAGGGATGCCGAAAATAGCCAGGCCAGAATGCGCGATCAGCTTGATCATTACCCGTTCGACGCGCTCACCAAATGTTACTAGCTTCGTCCAACCGGCATTGAAAATCACGGCGATGACGCTCCTCCCTTACAGGTCTCTCTGGCATTTGCCGCCTATACAAGCAGTAATGATAACAGGCCACCAGGCCGCGGCGTGACCGCTGCGGCCAATAAATCGCCGAAGCGGCGCCAGAACAGGTTGACGCTATGCGCCCTGCCGGACAGCGGTTATAGTAGGCGCGGAATTCCACTCAGGAACAATGCGATGGCCAAAGCGGGCAGCAAGAAAAAGATCGACCTCGAAAAATCTCTGGCTGAGCTTGAGTCGCTGGTCGCGGAGCTTGAGAGCGGCGAGCTGCCGCTGGACAGTGCGATGCAGAAGTTTGAGCGAGGCGTCTCGTTAACTCGCGACTGCCAACAAGCGCTGACAACGGCAGAGCAGAAAGTGTCGATCCTGATGCAGGAAGCCGGGCTCGACGATGAGCCGGAGGCGTTCGACCTGGAAGACTAAGTCCGAGGGCCGCCCGTGCGCTGAAGACGTTCGATCAAGGACCGCAAAAAGACCTTGTTGAAGCGCAATTGGCAACTGGAGGACACCTGTTCCATGAGTGTCGCGCTAACTCGCAGCAGGTTGACCGGTGACTTGGCGCGGATCGATGCGTTGCGCTTGGTTTCGTTGAGGTAGCTGGATTCGCCGAAACAATCACCACGGCTGAGTTCGCCGACCGCATTACCTCCCGCAACAACCTCGGCGTCGCCCGTCACGATAATGTAGAAACGGTCATCGATTTCGCCTTCACGGACGATTTCGTCGCCAGCGTCATACTCACTGATCTCGCCAGCACGAAGGACTTCCCAGATCTCCGCATGCGAGAAATCATGAAAGAAGCTCAATCGTCGCAGCAGATCAAAGTGTTCCTGGTTATCGAATTGATCGGCCTTGGCGCGCAGGTCCTGATAGACGTGGGTCAACTCAGCGGCTAGCGCAAGGCCATTCGCATAGCGTTTTTCTGGTGTCTTTTGCAGCAGCACAGCAACGATGTTCTCGAGCTCGTCCGGAATGTCCTCGCGGTAGCGGTGAATGGGCGGTGGCGTTGCAAACACGATCTGGTGCAACAGTTTCGATAAGTTGCCGGCGCGGAATGGCCGAAAGCCGGTCAGGAGCTCATACATCACGGCGCCCAGCGAATACAAATCAGAGCGGTTGGTCAGCTCTTCCGACTGCACCTGCTCGGGCGACATGTAACTCGGGGAGCCCGCGATGCCCTCAATGCGGGAGACCTCTGCGTCCTTGATAATCGCAATACCGAAGTCGATGACACGCACGTCATTGTCGACGGTAAGCATGATATTGCTCGGCTTGATGTCGCGGTGAATCACACCGCGGCCATGCGCATAGTGCAACGCCTTGGCAGTCTTGTAGATGATCTCGATCACATCATCGACGGGCAATAGTCGGCCTGGCTTGCAATAAGACGCAATGGTGCGCGCCCCGTGAACATGCTCAGTAACCACGTAGTACTTGCCGTTCTCTTCGCCCGCGTCATAGATCGGCATGATGTTGGGATGCTGGAGCATGCCAACCATGTGTGCCTCATTGAAGAACATCTTGCGGGTAACACGAGAGCGCTCGGCCTCGATATCATCCGAGCCAATGTTATAGACCTTGATCGCGACGTCACGGCGATAATACGGATCGTGTGACAGGTAGACGGTACCGGTGCTACCGCGGCCTACCTCGTTAACGATGACGTACTTGCCAAACTTGTCGGGAATCTCGTTCTTGGAGATTTCCGGTGCAACGGACGATGCCATAGGACTACTCAGTCAGGGCATCATTGCCCCTGCGATCAACAACAGTAAAGCAGCGCCAATGAGCCCTGCTACGATGTCATCCAGCATAATTCCCAGCCCGCCGTGCAGTCTGTGATCCAGTTCTCTAATCGGCCAGGGCTTAACAATATCCAGTATGCGGAACACAACGAAACCGGCCAATAGCCAGGGCCAGGTGCGTGGTAGCGGCAGGAAGATCAGGTAAGCGCCGGCGATCTCGTCCCAGACAATCCCACCATGATCATGCACCCCCAATCGGCGCGAGCTTTCACCACAAATGTAGACACCAACAACACACAACGCCAACGCAATCGCGCCCTCAGCGATCAGGCCGAAACCAGCGGTCGCGGCGGCGAGCAATACGCCCCACAAACTGCCAATCGTGCCAGGCGCGATCGGTGACAATCCGGCACCAAACCCGAACGCGAGCAGATGTATCGGGTCTTTGAAGACCGTCGACGCAGCCGGTATTGCGGCGGCCTTTTTGTCAGAAGTGTTGATAGCCGACCTCGTCCAACTCAACCGGTTTGCCGTTCGCCGTAAGCCGCACGCCGCTGCCCTCAAGCACCGTACCTATGCATGTGCAGTTGGCCAAGTGTGCCATGTCGGCGGAGTCGGCCGCTGTGAAGCACAGCTCATAGTCATCACCGCCGCCCAATGCCAGGGCCACGGCGCGTGGCGTCTCGAACTGATCAGTAAGCGCCGCAGACAACGGCAGACGGTCGACGTCAATCTCAGCCGCGCACTGACTTGCCCGACAAATATGGCCAAGGTCTGCAAGCAACCCATCAGAGACGTCAATAGCCGCAGACGCGTACCCCGCCAGAGCGATACCCAAATCGACCCGGGGCTCCGGATACAAGAAACGGCGCAGCAACCTGTCAGACCGCTTCGCAGACTGCGGTTCCGCCGAAAACTCGAGTAGGCCGGCCGCCGCGTCGCCCAGTGGCCCGCTCACGAAAATGCTATCGCCAACATTGGCTCCGCTGCGCGCAATCGGTGCCTGCTCACAAAAACCCATTGCCTGCACCGTGACGCTCAAGGGCCCGCGCGTCGTATCGCCGCCGACAAGGTCAACACTGAAGCGCCTGGCCAGCGTCAGCAGACCATCGCTGAACTCATGCAGCCAGGCTTCGTTCAGGTCAGGTAGCGTCAAGGCTAACGTGAACCATTTCGGTCTTGCACCCATCGCCGCCAGGTCGCTGAGATTCACCGCCAATGCGCGATGCCCGATTGCGTCAGCTGGGCTCGCAGCGGGAAAATGGACATCCTCAATGACAGTGTCAACCGCAACAGCGAGCTGCGCGCCGGCCGGCACGTCAAGGATTGCGGCGTCGTCGCCGACGCCGATCCGCGCACTGGCATCGTCGCCTGAGAAGAACGTTCGAATCAGCTCAAACTCATTCATGACGTGTCATGTTGCACAACATACGAATGCAACAAGTGTCAGTTGGCACCGCGATCCCGTGCCGCAGTTTCCGCACTGCGATGCGTACGCGCAGAGCGGTCCAGGATGGCGTTTACGTACTTATGGCCATCCTCGGCACCAAAACGTCGCGCCAGTTCAACGCCCTCGTTTATCACAACGCGAAACGGAATCTCGATGTGTTGCTTAAGTTCGGTTAGAGAGACACGCAACACGGCGATCTCCACCGGATTGAGTTGCTCATAGTCGCGATCGGCCAGCATCGCAATCTCTGCATCAAGCTGCTCAACGTCCGACATTGACTCCTTGAGCAATTGCTCGAAATACTCCGGATCCACGCGTTCGTGCTCGCGCCGCTCGCGAAACTGTGCCAGTAGCCCGGCCCGCGATGTACCGTCGAGCTGTTGCTGGTAGTGCGCTTGCATGAGCAGCGCCCGGGTATGGGAGCGCCGCGAATTAGCCGAGTTGCTGCGGCTCATTGGTCAGTCCAGCTTTGCCAGTAGATTGACCATCTCGATGGCGGTCGCTGCCGCCTCGCCGCCCTTGTTACCGGCTTTGCTGCCAGCGCGCTCAATCGCCTGCTCTATCGAGTCAACCGTCAGCACGCCGAAGATCACGGGCAGGCCATGCTTCTCGCCTGCGCTTGCCAATCCTTTCGCCACGCCGCCGGACACGTACTCAAAATGTGCGGTGGCACCGCGAATGACCGCACCAAGCGCAATAACAGCATCATAGCGACCAGTAGCGCCAAGCTTGTCTGCGACCAGCGGCAGTTCCCAGGCACCTGGCACCCAGGCGAGATCTATGTCGTTAGCGGCGGCACCATGACGACGCAATGTGTCCATCGCACCATCGACAAGCTTGTCGACAATGAAGTCATTGAAACGCGATGCGACAATGGCAAACCGACTGTCTCGCACGACGAGCTCGCCTTCGTATGTTTTCGTGTCCTGCATAATCCTGACTGGTCCCTTGTGAGCAGCGTGTTGCTATCCGTTGTCGATGTATTCGACGATCTCCAAACCGAATCCGGAAATCGCATGCATGTGCACGGGAGCAGAAAGCACTCGCATGCGACTGACACCGAGGTCACGGAGTATTTGCGCGCCGACGCCATACTGACGCAACTCGTTGCCGGACTTGTCGGCTTCCACTGGCGGTGGCGATTGTTCCGCGAGCCGCACGATCGCATTGATCAAATCACGCGGACCCTCCGGATACCGCAGCACCACAATGACACCCGCCCCCGCCGCGACAATCTGACGCATGGCGTCACGCAGCGGCCAGCCCAGGCGCCGATCGTCGACGCCAATGATGTCGCCGATGGTGTCGGTCACATGAACACGCACCAGCGGAGCGCTGACGGCGTCAATATCGCCATACACTAAAGCAAGATGTACTTGCCGGTTAACGTAGTCTTCATAGGCATGCATGGCGAATTCACCATGCTCGGTCTTAGCCGGAACACTGTAAATGCGCTCGACCGCGATCTCTTTTTCAAGCCTGTAGCGAATCAGATCAGCGATAGTGCCGATCAGCAGGCCATGATCTTTGGCGAATGATTCGAGGTCAGGCCGACGGGCCATACTGCCATCTTCGTTCAATATCTCCACGATCACAGCAGCTGGCTCAGCTTCTCCTGCCAGACGCGCGAGATCACATCCCGCCTCCGTATGTCCCGCACGTGTCAGCACGCCGCCAGGTTGCGCCATGACGGGAAAAATGTGCCCGGGCTGCACAAGATCGCCAGCGGCAGCCTGGTCGGCGACCGCGACTTGGATCGTACGCGCACGATCATGCGCAGAAATGCCCGTGGTAATGCCGGTTGCTGCCTCGATAGAGACTGTAAAATTCGTGCTTTGCTGACTGTCTGTGCCACTGACCATCAGCGGCAGTCGCAATTGCTCGCATCGCTCTCGCGTCAAGGTCAGGCAAATAAGACCGCGCCCATAACGCGCCATGTAATTGATCGCTTCGGGTGTCACCTGGCTCGCAAGCATAATTAGATCGCCCTCGTTCTCGCGATCTTCGTCATCGACCATAATCACCATCTTGCCGGCCCGAAGATCGGCCAGGATGTCTTCGATCGCGGCAAAGTTATTCGTTGCGGCCGTCGCCAGTTTTGCTGTCGCCATTGTTACTCTCCTGGCATCCGCGTCTAGCTGGATGCGCTCTTTTCATCAAAGCCAGTGCGTGCCAAAAACGCAGCATCGACCTTCTTGTCTGTACCATCACCGCCCAACAGTCGCTCGGCATAGCGCGCCAGCAGGTCAACCTCAATATTGACCTTGTCACCCACGCGAAGATCGCCAAGTGTCGTCTCACCGGCTGTATGCGGGATGATGTTGACCTCGAACGTGGCGCCCTCGGCTTCATTCACTGTCAAGCTGGTGCCATCGACGCTGACCGAGCCCTTCTTGGCAATGTAACGCGCCAACGATGCCGGCACCGTGAATCGCATTCTAACCGAGCGCGCGTCATCGTGCCGTGACTCCAGTACGCCGACGCCATCCGTATGCCCAGTCACGAGATGCCCACCGAGGCGATCTCCAATCGCGAGCGACGGCTCCAGGTTAACCCGGCTGCCGGCTTTCCAACCAGAAAACGCTGTCACATCAATGGTCTCGCGCGACACGTCTGCCGAAAAACCGGACTCGTCGATATCCAGCGCGGTCAGGCAGACACCAGACACACAGATACTCTCGCCGGTCGCAAACTGCGCCGGCCGCAGGTCGGGACAATCAATTCTCACGCGCAAATCGCCGCCGACGGGCTTCAATTCAGCAATAGTCCCCGTCGCCAAGATGATTCCTGTAAACACTAGTTGAGCCTCCGTAAAGGTTTTGCGCGAATGCGAAGATCCGGGCCAACCTGTGTGACATCCTCAGTATGCAATGACATCCCGTCAGCCAGTGCCAGCCAGCCAGGCGTATCGAGCAAACGCCTGGTCTGACTGCCGAGCAACGTGGGCGCAAGGTAGAACACAAACCGATCAATCAGCCCGGCGGCCGCCAATGCACCACACAGTGTCGCACCGGCTTCTACCAACAGCTCGTTAATCTCGCGCCGCGCAAGCTCGCGCACGACGGCTGCAAGGTCAAGCCCAACATCACTCTCCGCTACCTGGCAGTGTAATGCGTTCGGTATACGATCAGACGGATCGCCTGGCTGCGAATCGGCGCTGAGTATCAATACCTGCCCCGGCAACTGCAACAGCTTTGCATCAGCTGGTGTACGCAGTGAACGATCAAGCACGACCCGCAGTGGCTGGCGGCCGGTGGCAGGCTCAAAACCGTCGCGGACATTCAACGATGGGTCGTCCGCAAGCACGGTACCAATGCCGGTCAGTACAGCGCACGCGCGCGCACGCAAGCGTTGTACATCCTGTCGCGCCGCGGTGCCGGTGATCCACTGACTCTCACCTGATCGCATGGCGCTCGCGCCGTCCAGGCTGCCGGCGATCTTCACCGTGACAAAAGGCCGCCCATGGCGCATACGCATGGCAAAGCCTTCGTTGAGTTGTTCGGCGTTGGCCTGCATGAGCCCCGCCTGAACCTGCACGCCATGGCGGGTCAGCAAGTCGTCTCCCGCGCCGTCCACGGCCGGGTTCGGATCACGCGTTGCGTATACCACGCGCGCAATGCCTGCCTCGACCAGCGCGGAAGCACACGGTGGTGTGCGGCCAGCTACGGTGCAAGGCTCAAGCGTGACATAGGCCGTGGCGCCGCGCGCCTTGGTACCCGCAGCCGCCAGCGCCAAGGCCTCCGCATGCGGCTGGCCGGCGCGCTCATGCCAGCCGCTACCCACGCATTCGTCGCCGCTGACGATGACACAGCCGACCGCGGGATTGGGCGTTGCGGTCGTCTGGCCGTGCGCCGCGAGCTGCAACGCCTGCGCCATCCAATGGTGATCGGCCGCGTCAAAATCATCCGTGTTCGGCATGATGCTAGCGGCCGCCCGAGTTCTTGTCCGCTGGCACATCCGGCAACAACGACATCTGCTCGCGATCGTCGGCGCGCGCCAATTGTTGTAGGCGCCGGATCTCTTCCTGAAACTCGGTGACATCTTGGAAGCTGCGGTAGACGGATGCGAAACGCACGTAAGCCACATCATCCAATTTTCGCAGCGCTTCCATGACCATTTCGCCGAGCAGTTGCGACGGAATTTCCCGCTCGCCCATGGTTTGTAGCTGATGGACGAGATGCGTCATAGATGCTTCGAGCTGCTCGGCGCTGACCGGGCGCTTCTCCAGCGCCCGTGCCATGCTATTGCGAAGCTTCTCCTCATCGAAAGGCTGACGCGTCTGATCACGCTTTACGAGCCGAGGCATGACCAGCTCGGGAGACTCAAAGGTTGTGAAACGCTCGCGACACGCTACACACTGACGCCGACGGCGCACCTGACGACCATCGGCGGCCAGTCGCGAATCATTGACCTTGGTCTCCGGATGAGCGCAGAACGGACAGTGCACGAGACCGGACTACCCCGCGTTGCTTTGCGGCCTGGCGGCATCACCACGACCGGCATACACCGGGAAGCGTGAGCACAGCTCAAGCACGCTCGCCTTGATCCGCGACTGCGTCACCTCGTCCTCGATGTCATCCAGGATATCGGCGATCCAGCCCGCCAGCGTCGCTGACTCTTCCAAACCGAAGCCGCGGGTTGTGATCGCCGGAGTGCCGATTCGCAACCCGCTAGTCACAAATGGCGAACGCGGATCACCGGGCACCGTGTTCATGTTAACGGTGATGTTCGCCGCGTGCAGGGCCGCGTCGGCAGCTTTGCCTGTGATGTCCTTATCGATCAGATCCACGAGAAACAGGTGATTATCCGTGCCACCGGATACGATCTTGTAACCGCGCTGCATCAACACGTCGGTCATCTTGCGCGCATTGGCGACGACAGCTTCCTGGTAATCACGAAACGCCGGCAACATCGCTTCCTTGTAGGCGACAGCTTTGGCAGCGATGACATGCATGAGCGGCCCACCCTGGGTACCTGGAAAGACCAGCGAGTTGAATTTTTTGGTGATCGCGTCATTCTCGCGGGCCAGAATCATGCCGCCACGCGGGCCGCGCAACGTCTTGTGTGTCGTCGTCGTCACCACATCGGCATGCGGGACCGGCGACGGATAGACGCCTGCCGCAACCAGGCCGGCGATGTGCGCCATATCCACGTGCAGCCACGCGCCCACTTTGTCAGCGATGGCGCGAAACCGCGCCCAATCGATAACCCGCGAATAGGCTGAGAACCCCCCGATAATCAGCTTGGGCTTGTGCTCAAGCGCCAGCGCCTCGACCTGCTCGTAATCGATCAGGCCGTCGGCATCGACCCCATATTGAACAGCATTGAATAGCTTGCCTGAGAAATTCACCTTGGCGCCGTGCGTGAGGTGCCCGCCATCCGACAAACTCATGCCGAGAATGGTGTCACCCGCATTCAGCAGTGCCAGATAAACGGCAGCGTTAGCCTGCGAACCCGAGTGAGGCTGCACGTTGGCGTAGTCCGCCGCAAACAACTCGCGCGCGCGATCAATCGCCAGCTGTTCGGCGATATCGACATACTCGCAGCCGCCGTAGTAACGCTTCGACGGATAGCCCTCAGCGTATTTATTAGTGAGCTTCGAGCCTTGCGCTTCAAGCACGCGCGGGCTTGCGTAATTCTCTGATGCGATGAGCTCGATATGTTGCTCTTGCCGCACACCTTCCTTGGCAATAGCTGCCGCCAGCTCGTCGTCAAATCCGGCTATCGTGTATGAATCATCAAACATGTGCGCGCTCCGAAACTGTCGCCTTGATAGGTTGCCTGATGCGTCGCCAGTGCGCTGACAGGGCCAAAAAACCCGTTAATTGTACCTGAGCGATGACGGTACCGCAGCTGGTCAAGACATCAATATTTGCCCCAGCAAGCCGCCATCACCGATAATCGCCGCCTCACGCTCTCGCCTTCTATTACTGAGAACCGAACTGCATATGGCGCAATACATCTACACCATGAACCGGGTTTCCAAGCTGGTGCCACCCAAGCGGCATATTCTTCGGGATATCTCGTTGTCGTTCTTCCCCGGCGCCAAGATCGGTGTGCTGGGATTGAACGGATCCGGCAAGTCGTCGCTGCTGCGTATCATGGCTGGAGAAGATAAGGAGTTCGATGGTGAGGCGCGCCCACAACCGGGCATAAACATCGGCTATCTGCCGCAGGAGCCACAGCTGGATGAGGCGCTCGACGTGCGCGGCAACGTCGAACAAGGCGTCGGTGAAACAAAAGCGCTGCTCGACCGATTCAACGAGATCAGCATGCAGTTTGCCGAGCCGATGAGCGATGACGAGATGACCGCGTTGCTCGAAGAACAAGGCAAACTGCAAGACGCGATTGACGCTGCGGGCGGGTGGGAGCTTGACCGCACACTGGATATTGCTGCAGATGCATTGCGACTGCCGCCATGGGATGCCGACGTCAGCAAACTCTCTGGAGGCGAACGCAGGCGAGTTGCGCTGTGCCGGCTGCTGCTCTCAAAACCGGACATGTTGCTCCTTGATGAGCCAACCAACCACTTGGACGCAGAATCCGTGGCGTGGCTGGAACGTTTCCTCGAGGAATACAGCGGCACGGTGATCGCCGTCACCCATGATCGTTACTTCCTTGACAACGTTGCTGGCTGGATCCTCGAACTCGACCGCGGGCATGGTATCCCGTGGGAAGGCAATTACAGCTCATGGCTGGAGCAAAAACAGGCTCGGCTGGAAACCGAGGAACGCACCGAGAAGGCGCGGCAAAAAGCCATGCAGCAGGAGCTGGAATGGGTACGCACAAATCCGAAGGGCCGACAGGCCAAAGCCAAGGCTCGGCTCAAACGGTTCAGTGAGCTGTCGTCACAGGACTATCAACAGCGCAACGAGACCAACGAAATCTACATCCCGCCAGGCCCGCGACTTGGCGACGTTGTGATCGAAGCCACTGATGTCGTGAAGGGTTTCGGCGACAAACTCCTACTCGACGGATTCTCGTTCCTGCTGCCGGCAGGCGGCATTGTCGGCGTGATTGGACCGAACGGCGCCGGCAAGACGACGCTGTTTCGCATGATCACCGGGCAGGAGACTCCCGATAGCGGCGATATCCGTTTGGGCGCGAGCGTCAAGGCGGCTTACGTCGATCAATCGCGGCAATCGCTGGACGATAGCAAGACCGTCTGGGAAGAAATCTCCGACGGCCAGGACAACATTGCCATTGGCAACTACGAGACCAGCTCGCGCGCCTACGTTGGCCGATTCAATTTCCGTGGACCAGACCAGCAAAAACACATCGGCTTATTGTCTGGTGGAGAGCGCAATCGCGTACACCTTGCCAAGGTGCTGCGTGCCGGCGGCAATCTGCTGCTGCTCGATGAACCGACCAATGACCTGGATGTGGAAACGCTGCGAGCGCTCGAGCAGGCCTTGCTGGAGTTCCCCGGCTCCGCCGTGGTGATTTCGCATGATCGCTGGTTCCTGGACCGCATTGCCACGCATATTCTGGCGTTCGAAGGCGACAGCAAGGCTGTGTTCTTTACGGGCAACTACGCCGACTACGTTGAAGACCGACGCAAGCGGCTGGGCGATGACGCCGTCAACCCGAGCCGAATTCGCTACAAGAAGCTGTCGGACTAGCGCCAATGATGGAATATCGCCGTACCGACTACCCGCAAGCACTACTGAGGGGTGAGTTTGCGCGCACTTGCCCGCATTGCGAGGTGTTTTCACAGATGCGTCTGCAATCAGCACCAGATTGGGATGTGATCTTTACTGACCGGCCACGACGCCTGGGCATCGCGTTGACCTGCGCGGCGTGCGAGCTACCCGTGTTTCTCACCAGCGGCAAGCTCTCGTACAGCGATCAACGTCTGCAAGTCGACGGCAATTGGCAACCCGTGCTGCCAACGCGCCAACGCATCGATGTGCAGTTGCTGCCGGTCGAGCTGCGCGATGTCGTCGGCGAAGCACTCGGCTGCCTTGCCGACCGGCATTTCCAGGCCTTCGCGCTGATGGCCAACAGGATTGCCCGGATCAGTGCCGAAGCACTTGGCAGCGGCGGCAAACTGACGCTGTTCAATGCCGTGACCGCGGCTGCTCAAGTTGCGGAAATCCCTTCTGCGCTGCATCGCCTGTCGCGCTTTATTCTGTTCGACCTGGATACGGTCGACGAGGTACCGCAGCTGTCTGCCACACAAGCCAACGTGCTGTCGGAACTCATGCGTGACATGCTCTACCAGGTGTTTATTCGGCCAGCCAAGTTGCAAGGCGCAAGCCAGCGCAAACTGCCCAGCGTGTCCTAGTCAAACGCACGGCGCGCGTTATCGAAGAGTTTTAACCACGGACCAAAATGGTGGGCCTGCCATTGCGCGGGTGACCACGAGTGTTGCGCGACCCGCAAGACACGCTCCGGGTGCGGCATGCTAATGGCAACGCGGCCATCGTCGCTAACCAGCCCGGCAACACCATCGGGAGATCCGTTCGGGTTGGCTGGATAACGCTCGGCGGGTGCGCCGTTGTTTTCGATGTATTGGAACGCCATGGTGTTTGCGCAGTGCGCCGCATCCTGTGTTGACGCAAACAGCGCGCGACCTTCTCCGTGCGAGGTGACAATCGGTAATCGCGACCCGGCCATGTCCTGAAACCAGGGGCCCGCAACCGGCGCAACCTCGACCAGAGATAACCGCGCCTCAAACTGCGCTGAGCGATTGCGGGTAAACGCAGGCCAACACTGGGCGCCAGGAATAATCGTCTTGAGCTGCGAGAACATCTGGCATCCATTGCAGACACCGAGCGCCAATGTGTCCGGGTTTTCAAAAAAGCGCGCGAACTGGTCTAGCAATGCCGGTACCAAGAGAATCGACTTGGCCCATCCGCCGCCGGCGCCCAGGACATCGCCGTAGGAAAACCCACCACAGGCGACCAACGTATCAAAGCCGTCCAGCTGTACCCTGCCGGCTTCGATATCGCTCATATGAACATCCACTGCGTCAAAACCCGCGGCGAGAAACGCCGCGGCCATCTCCTGTTGGCTGTTGACCCCCTGCTCGCGCAACACCGCGACTCGTGGACTGGCGCCTGCAAGCACGGCGGGCGCGTCGGGCATTGCAAAACCAAGCGTTGCCTGCAAGCCGGGATCACTATCATCGGCAATACGCTCGTAAGCCTCAGCCGCACACTCAGGATTGTCCCGCAACGCCTGCATTCGAAAGCTCGTCTCAGACCAGCACAATTGCAAGTCGCGTCGTGGCTCATCGAGCACAAGTTGGCCGCGGTGGCGGATGCGCAGCGCAGCGTCGCCACCAACCTCGCCTACGACCTGCACCCGTTCAGCCAAGCCCGCTTGGGCAAAGGCCGCTTGAACGGAAGGCAGTGCTTCTTCCGCCACCTGGATCACGACACCCGGCGCCTCGCCAAATAGCTGTGGTAACAGATCATGCTGCGTTGGCAGGTCCAGCGTGACGCCCTGACGAGACGCAAACAGCATTTCGGCAACGCAGGCAAACAGACCGCCATCCGAGCGATCATGGTAGGCAAGCAGGCGATCCTGCGCCTTGAGTGCAATCAACGCGTCCAGGAAACCACGAAACAAACGAGCGTCAGCGAGATCCGCCGCCACCCCGCCCTGCTGGTTATAACACTGCGCAAGCGCGCTGCGTCCCAGCGCTACGGGCGACACCCCAAGATCTACGAGCAGCAAACGGCTACCGGTTACCGGGGCAAGCTCTGGCGTCAGTGTGCGACGAACATCAGCGACAGGCGCGAATGCGGTGACAATCAAAGAGACTGGCGCCGTAACAGCACGCGCTTCACCGGCGTCTGACTGCCAGTTGCTGCGCATAGACAAAGAGTCTTTGCCCACAGGAATGGCGATACCCAGGGCCGGGCATAGCTCAAGCCCGACCGCTCTTACTGCATCGAATAGCGCAGCATCCTGCCCCGGGTGGCCGGCGGCTGCCATCCAGTTCGCCGACAATTTGATGTCACCCGGCGCGCGAATATCTGCGGCCATGATATTGGTGATCGCCTCGGCAACTGCCAGTCGTGCAGCGGCCGGCGCATCTTCACATGCGACCGGTGTGCGCTCACCCATTGCCATCGCCTCGCCGCTCACAGCGTCGTGCGTGCTCAACGTAACGGCAACATCAGCAACCGGCACCTGCCACGGACCGACCAACTGATCGCGCGCCGTCAGCCCACCAACCGTGCGATCAGCGATGTGGATAAGAAAACTCTTGTCAGCCACGCACGGTAGCGCAAGCACACGACGCCACGCTTGCTTCAGTGATACGTCGCTAACGTCAAGATCTTCGCACTGCGGTGCCAGTCGCTGTGCTTGGCGGTGCAGCTGCGGCATGTTTCCGAGCAACACCGACATTGGCATATCTACCGCGGGCGCATTGTTCAATTTGTCGGAAACCGTGAGCTGAGCGTCATTGTGCAAACTGCCAAGCACGGAAAAAGGGCATCGCTCGCGCTCGCACAGCGCCGCAAACGCATCAATGCGCGATGCCGACACGATCAAGACATAGCGCTCCTGAGATTCGTTGCACCAGATTTCCATCGGGCTCATGCCCGGTTCGTCACTCGGAATATTGCGAAGCTCGAAACGCCCGCCGAGCCCAGAGTGATCAACCGCTTCGGGCACTGCGTTAGACAGCCCGCCGGCACCCACGTCATGGATGAGTTCGATCGGGTTCTGATCGCCGGCAGCCCAGCATCTGTTGATCACCTCTTGCGCGCGGCGTTGCATCTCCGGGTTGCCGCGCTGCACCGATGCAAAATCCAGATCTTCATCGCTTGCACCGCTGGCCAGGCTGGACGCGGCACCACCGCCCAGACCAATCAGCATTGCCGGCCCGCCCAGCACGACGACCAGATTGCCGGCGGTGACGTCCTTCTTAAGGGCATGGGAGCGCCGCACGTTGCCTAGTCCACCCGCGATCATTATTGGCTTGTGATAGCCCCAGTATTCGCCGTCGTGCTCACGTGTTGATTGAAAACTTCGGAAATACCCACCCAGATTTGGCCTGCCGAATTCGTTGTTGAATGCCGCACCACCGATCGGCCCTTCCAGCATGATCTGCAATGCCGACACAATGCGTTGCGGTTTGCCAATAGCGCGTTCCCAGGGTTGGGGCCATTCGGGAATGTGCAGATCGGATACGCTGAAGCCAGTTACGCCCGCCTTGGGTGTCGCACCCAGCCCGGTCGCACCTTCATCGCGGATCTCCCCACCAGCGCCTGTTGCTGCGCCCGGAAACGGCGATATCGCTGTCGGATGATTGTGGGTCTCAACCTTGATCAGCACGTCGACTGGCTCGTTGTGATAAGTGTAACGCCCGCTGCGGGGTTCGGCGAACAGGCGCGCGGCCTTCGGCCCCTCGAAAACCGCAGCATTATCTGAATAGGCACTGATCACACCATCAGGCGAACATTTCGTCGTGTTGCGAATCATGCCAAACAGCGTCCCGGCAACCGGCTTGCCATCAAGCGTCCATGACGCATTGAAGATCTTGTGGCGGCAGTGCTCGGAATTGGCTTGTGCAAACATCATGAGTTCGGCATCTGTCGGATCGCGCCCGGTCTGCGCAAAGTGCTCGGCCAGATAGTCGATTTCCTCGCTCGCAAGGGCCAAGCCAAGTTGTTCGTTGGCGCGTTGCAGCGCGTCTCGGGCGTTAGGCGCAAGCGCGATGTGGCGAAGCGGTCCGGGCGGGTGCTTTGCGAACAGGCGCTCGCCAGCCTCGTGCGGGGCAAAGCACTGCTCGATCATGCGGTCATGCAGCGCGGGCCTGAGCAACGCCAGTGCCAGCGGGTCGACGCCCGCAAGCTCATAGGCGAGCACCCGTTCCACCCGCAGTACATCACCAACGCCGCAACGCCTCGTGATATCAGTCGCCTTGCTGGACCACGGCGAGATCGTCCCCGCGCGTGGCCCGACCTCCAGCGTCACTGTCTCGTTACCCAAAGCGTGGTCGCGACTGTCATTAAGAATCAAACCGACGGCTGTGCGTTGATCCGTCGTCAGCGGGCTTGAACACTCAAGATAATACGCATAGCGGGCGCCAAGCTCGCCGAGCTCCGGATACAGCGCGCGCAATTTGCGCAACAGCCGCTGGCGCTCGAAATCGTCCAGCGCTGGCGCGCCGGCAATCCGGATGATGTGCCGCGAACCACGCTGCCGGGCCGACCCTTGTGGATCACGTTCGTCGATTGTCACTGGCCGAGTACCGCCCTGCTAACCCGCAGCGGATGATACCCGGTCTTGCCTGCGCCCGACACAGTGGCGCACAGCGCGGCCCGTTAGTCTGTCTTACCGGGCGGGTATACCGGCATGGGGAACGGCGTCACGTTGCTACCGTCTGCCTGGCTAATCTTGCTGGTGCCCTGACGGTCGACCTCGTCGATGCGCAAGACCGAGTGCATAGGCAGGTAAGTCTTCTTCACGCCCTCGAATTCTGCCTTGATCTTCTCTTCCGACGGGTCGACGACGATCGATGTGCGTTCGCCATAGGTGAGCCCGCCAATCTCCAGAAAACCGAACAAGCTGCCTTGCTCAATGTGGTTGGCATAGACCTCGTAGACCTTGCCCTGGTTCAGAAATGAGATGCGATACAGTGTAGTCATAGTGATTGCTCTGCCTGCCAAGCAGCAATGATTGGGCCTGCGGCGCAGCGTTCAAGCGCCAGCCGGGAGACTGCAGGCACGAAAACGGCGAATTTCGGATCGTATTTTATGTAAATGTGACCGGATACCGGTCTGTTTTCATGCGCTCGCTCATACTGTGCGGCCACGGCATTATGGGTAAAATGTGCCAAAACTGGACCGATACACACACATGCAATTGAAATTACAGGTAACGAACGGACTACGCCAGAGTCTTGGTAAGAACTTTGAACACGTGTTCGACAGTAACGGCGGTACCATCGGGCGCGCGCCGCATAATGATTGGGTCTTGCCTGATCCGAAGCGGTTCGTTTCCAGCGTTCACGCCAGCATCGAAGCGCGTGACGGTGGCTTTTACCTGGTCGATACCAGCATGAATGGCGTCTATGTCAACGGCAGCCGCACACCGCTCGGCCCCACCGCACCGCACCAGCTTACCGATGGCACGCGACTGCGCATGGGTAACTACCGTATCGCGGTGAGTGAAGTACAGAGCCACTTGGACAA
Source organism: Pseudomonadota bacterium (assembly GCA_039033695.1). Classification (GTDB taxonomy): domain Bacteria; phylum Pseudomonadota; class Gammaproteobacteria; order Steroidobacterales; family Woeseiaceae; genus CALBPI01. Next base: position 37,526 of record JBCCCC010000009.1, read on the forward strand.
TGATCAACAAACGCTGCTGCGCGGCGATTTTTTTGAGGACAAGCTGACCGAAGAACCATCGGCCGAGTTTTCGGTCGAGCTGCTGGTCGAGGATGATATCGCGGAGCAGCTTGACCTCGAGTCATTGTTGGACGACCGCATGGCATCGGCGAATACGTCTTTGTTGTCGAACACCGCGTTTTCTGGCGGCTCATCGAAGAGTACGAAAGACGACGCCTATTCTGGGACAGACAACAGTCAGACAGACAGTACACAGCCACATACCGCGACCGTACATCGGCTACCGGGTGTGCAGCGGGCCACGGATCGGCTGGGCCCGCCTGTTGGTGGCACGAGTTATGCCGCATTGCTCGAAGGACTCGGGCTGCAACCGGACGCGCTGGCAGCTCGTCAGCCCGAGGACATTGCCCGTGCAATCGGCGAAGCCTTGCGCGCCAGCTTGCAAGGTATGCAAGCGATGAAGTCAGCACGAGCGCGCAGCAAGCAACAACTTGCGCTGGCGCCCACGCAGCAGGACGTCGACGATCTGACACCGACTAACATCGACGACGACATCGCCGACCTGCTGCTCGGCCGCGGCCAGATCTATCAACGCCCCGCAGACAATATCACCGCAGACGCGCGTAGCCTGATGCAACACCAGATGGCTTTCCAAAATGCCACACAGGCATCCTTATCCGAGTTCTTCGACCAACTCGAGCCAGATGAGTTAACGCACAAGCTGCAGGAACATGGCGGTGGCAAAGGCCTGTTCACAGCGTCGCGCAAGGCCAGTTTGTGGGACCAGTATTGCCGCTACTACGCCGTCATCTCGCAGCGCGCTGACAACGAGTTGCCCGAGTTCATTCGCGACGAATTCGCCCGTGCGTATCAGGCACGCCTGCGAACACTTGAGAGCAGCAACGGAGACGAATAGGCGATGGTGAATGCCAACGCATTCACGAACGTTGCAATTCGCGAGAGATTGCCGCAACAATGGGGCGAACCATTGCGCCGCCTGATACAGGCACTGGAGGGCATCGTTGCCGAAACCCAGCCATGAAGCGCTGAGTTTTGCCAAACGTATTCGACTGTCATATGTCGTTGCGCTAAGCCTGATCGCGCTGCTGGCCAGCGCCGCGTATCTCACGCTCAGTTTCAAGCTCGACCAGAACGCAACCTTTGCGGCTACCATCAATCAGAGCGGCCTGCAGCGCATGTTGTCGCAACGAACAACGTTGCTTGCAGAAAGGTTGCCCTACGCCGACCGGGCAACCCGTATCGCTATCCGCGCTGAGCTTGCGGACCTCACCACAAGCATGCGCGAAGCGCATGATGCACTCACGCATGTCACTGGCAGCGATCGAGTGTCGCTGGACGATACGCTACGGGCGCTCTACTTTGAGGGTAATCAGGCCGTCGACCCGCTGCTGCACACGCACCTGAACGGCCTGACCGCGCTGGTCGCGCTCGATGACGATGCGCTGGACCAACTCAGGGATAGCCGCCAGCCGGCGATCAAGTCGAATGAACGCGCGCTACTCGAACGACTCGACGAAGTGGTGCAGGAGTACGAACGGCAATCAGAGCGCGCGTTCTCGCAGCTGCGCCAAATTGAGCGCATCGTCTACGCCGCGACGCTGGTCACCTTGTTGCTGGAAGCACTGCTGGTGTTTGCGCCGCTAGTGCGCTCGGTACGACGCGATGCGCAAAAACTGGCAGATCGGACCGAGTACCTGCGACGCCTTTACGATACCTCACCAATCATGATGTGGACAATGGACACGACGGGCCAAATCATCGAGGCGAACAACGTATTTATCCACAAACTCGGTCTCACGCGCGGCGAGTCACTGACAACGAACTTGCTGCCGATGATTGTGCCGCGTCATGATGAGACGTCGCAAACGGCGACTCTCGACTGGTTCGATAAAATGCTGACGACCCGCAGCACACGCAACCGACGCACGATTCTGCGTCGCGCCGATGGTGATCTCGTCATTGGCCTGATGTCGCTCAAAGAGATTCCCGACAGCTATTCGAGCAACACCCTGTTAATGTGCAGCATGCTCGACATCACGGAGGTCGAGCGCATTGCCTCGTCCGAGGCAATCGCCGACAAACGGCTGATGCTGGCCCGTCAGCTCGACACGATCGACCAACTAGCCGCAGAGCTCGAAAGCGCGAATACTCAACCCGCGCAAACGCTTACGGACCATTTCGCTTTTCTGGCTGAATCATTGCGCTCATTGCTAATCCAGCTCGACCAAATCACTGCGCAAACAACGAGTCAGCAACATCTAGACGACTTGTCATTCTTGCAACGCGAAATTCCCGCCGCTATTGAGCAAACCACGCAAGGTGTGCGCCAGCTGCGAAAGATTGTCATGGCGATGAGTACGCTGTCGCGCCCCACATCCATCGCTCCAGCGCGCGTTGATCTCGTAGGCCTTGCCGAGTCTGCGAAAGCACTGACCGCGCATCTTTGGCGCGGCCATACCAGTGTCGTTATCGATACGGAGACAGCGATCCCGGAACTGGGCGTCGATCCGGTGCAAATCAGCGAGGTCCTATTGAGCATGCTGACCAATGCGATCCAGGCAATAGAATCGCGCCGCGCAACAGAACCCGAACATGTTGGCATCGTCGAACTGCGACTGAGCGCCAACGACACACACGTCAATATCGTCGTCTCCGATAACGGCTGCGGCATGAATCGGGAGACGCTCAGCCGTGTGTTTGACCCGTTCTTTACAACACGTGAAGTCAGTCGCGGCGCTGGGCGCGGCCTTAGCGCAGCCCATCGCTTCGTCGTTGAGGATTGCGGTGGCGATATTCGAGCAGAGTCTGATCCCGGCTATGGCAGCCAGTTCTACGTGACCCTGCCGCTGCAGTCTCTGGTCAATCCGGCCGATGATCTCAGCGATGCCGGCTAATATCGACAAGGCCTTCACCACCCGTTTCAGCGGCTGCGCAAACCCGGTATCGCATTTGGCTTTCTGTTGCGATGCACTCGGCGGATACGTCGTGTCTCAAGATTCACTCGATGCGCAGAACGCGCCCCGCATAACAGTGCTGGCGAGTCGCCGGAAGCGATCTACCAACAACCGCTGAGCCGCCGCGCAGCGTCGTCCGCCACGTCTATGGCGCCGGATCCGCATTTGGCAACGTACTGAGCAGCAAGCGAATCAAGTTGCCGCCCATGATCAGCCGAATCTCCGATTCACTGAAACCTTCCGCCAAAAGCGCATCTGTGACCAACACCAAATCACTGGTATCAAACGACACGAGTACAGCACCATCGTAGTCCGAGCCGAGACCGACATGCGCTACGCCCGCGACATCGGCCGCGTATCGAATCGCCGCGGCGACCGCCGACGGCGTCGTCGCGCACACGGCGCCTGACCAATAGCCGATCCCGATCAAGCCACCGGTAGCGGCAACGCCTCGCAGTTGCTCATCGGTCAGGTTGCGGTTCGAATCACACAACGCGCGTACACCGCCATGGCTTACGACCACCGGTCGTGAAGCCATCGCCAACACTTCGCTCACCGCCGCGTCGCTGAGGTGAGCGATATCTACAAGCATGCCAATGGATTCCATATCCATAACGATCTCTCGGCCGAACGGCGTCAGGCCGCCCTTCTGCAGTCCATGCATGGAGCCAGCGACTTCATTGTCAAAAAAGTGCGTGAGGCCCGCCATTCGATATCCCACATCAAACAACAACTGCAAGTTCTCACGCTGGCCTTCCAGGTTATGAAGCCCTTCGATCGACAACATGCCACCAACAACTGCCGGATCACGCTCGCGCGCCGTCAACAGCGCCTGCAGATCCTCACGACTCGCAACCAGCATGAGCTGGTCGTGCTGAGCCGCCGCATCCGCTAGTCGTCTCGCATGCCACAGCGAACGCGCCAGTTTGGATCGCCATGTCGCGAGCGGTTGACGTTGAACAATCGCCAGCCCGATCAAGCTGTCAGTGTCGCTGTCGTTGCTATGGTAATTAAGCCCCTGTGGTGACTGGGTAACGGACGAGAACACTTGCAACGCGACATTGCCATCGAGCAATCGCGGCAAATCCACATGACCACGGTCGCTGCGTTTCAGCACCGAACGTTGCCAGAGCAAAGTATCGGCGTGCATGTCGGCGATAAGCAATTGATCATGCAACGCCTGCGCGCGTATCGATGGCGGCGCGTGCGCGGCCTGTTCAAGGCGATTCAGCGAACGCTCGACGATGCCGGGCCCAAACACGAAAAACGCAACGGCAGCGCCAGCGAGAAGCGCAAGGATTGACCAGAGAATACGGCGCATGGTCGTATTCTAGCAGTGTAGGCTATGCGGGCCCGAATATAGGTAACCGAAGCTGTGGTGCAACACACTTGAGCACGACTTCGTTGGCGACGCCCGCAGCCAATACCCCAGGCGAGCGGGCAACGACGCATCGAAGCAGATGGGCCCCGAACACAGCCAGTCTCGACTGCCGCTCAGTTGAACACTTGCTACTGCTTGGGCGGCAGCGGAATCAACACCGATGTGTTCTGCGTGTACGCCTGAAACTCCGGCTCCGCGCCCCAACGCTCCTGCGCGCGCTTCTCCAGCATTGGAATCCCCGAGACCTTCGTCAACAGGAAGGTCACGAACACGGGTGAGATGAGCGTGACGAATTGCCAACCCTGCAATACCGGTAGTGCAATGATCGCTACGCCAATCCACAGTACGATTTCACCAAAGTAGTTTGGATGTCTGGACCACGACCATAAGCCCGTCTTGATAAAGCGACCCGCATTCGCCGGATCTTTCTTGAACGCCGACTTCTGCGCATCGGCGACCACTTCGATGATGAAACCCAGTAGCCACACCCCAATCCCGATCATCGCGACGACGCCAATCGGTTCGCGCACGCCACCCGTTATGATTGCAAGCGCGCAGGCGGCCGTCAGCACCACCCAGAGACCCTGGAGCGTCCACGTCAGCAAGAACCGCAGCGGTAGTGTCTTGATGTTATCGAATCGACCGTCTTTGCCGTCTCGTGATATTCGCATGAATAAGAACGTCGCCAAACGGAATGCCCAAATCATCACCATCGCGGCGACGATCATCGCGCGCGTGTCCAGATCTCCGGCGAGTAACACTGCTGTGGCGGTAACGGCGATATAGGTAACGCCGCCCGTCAGGTCGAAGAACTTCTCGGACTGGTTCAACATGGATGGCAAATAGACCAACCAGTTGATCGCATAGGCGAGCACGGCGCAGAGCGCAAACAACGGCAAATCGCCAACCACAACCCCACCGTCACTGCCCGCCCATGCGACGAGCGCGCCAATAAGCACGGTAACGAGAAGGACAATAACCAATTTTCCGGGTGCGGGTGTGTCGCTCATGAGACTACTCTTTATTCTTCGGTTGAGGGGCGATGATAACCGCCATAGGCGAATACCAGAAATGCTACCGTGATTTCGACCACACCTGTCAATCAGATGCGCAGTTCGGTATGCGGCCTTCGCTAGCTGCGTGATTCGCGCAAGGCTGAGGCGAGCTGGTTCGCCGAATCACGCAGCTTTACGAGCTGTGATTGGCGAGCGCCGTCAGCCAGCGTCAGATCATCAAGCGCTTGCGGACCACCATACAGGCTCAGCAATCGTTGCAAACCGTGTTGATCGCCTCTGCTGATCTCATTACGCGCCGTGATCAACTGCTGTAACCAATAAACTTGCCGCTCGTGCTTTAGGACGTCCACAAGCAAAGCCAGGGTATCGAGCAATTGCTGCCGCACATCACCAGCCAAAGACGCATTGAGCTCAGTCATTCAACGAGCCCCATGACAATGTCTGCCGTCATCCGTGCCGCGAGCCAACTCACCACCAGCAGTACCCCAATGCGGATCCACGTATAGGCAGCTCGCAGTCGCGGCCAATCGGCATTGCCGCGTCGTTGCCAGCGCAGGATCAAACGCGATGCCAATAGGAGGCAACCTGCCGCAAGGCAGACCAGCAATATCGCCGTTCCGAGATCGGCGATGCCAACACGATTGGTCAGTAAGCCGAATACAACGATCGATGCAGCCAACGCTGCGCAGCCCAACAGTACATTGATCATGCGCCCCATCGGTAAGATGCCGTCGTCAGCCGATTCGACCGTAGACCATCTGCGCGGCGATGGTCACGACGATCACTGCAGCGAACACGACCGCACTGCCGATCAATGCATGGCGTGTCGACAACTTGAATGTGATTTTCAACAATGCATAGGGCACGACCAGGTAGATCAGCATCGTCGCGATATACAGCATTGGCGGCAGCCCCATTGTGACGATCGCCATGTTGGCCAGCCAGCTAATGAGAAACGGCACAACGACGACAGCTGCAGGGAGATCTGCGCCATAGTCTTTCGTCGGTGGATAGCTCTTGAAGAACAACCAGACGAGACCAAACACGGCGAGCGCTGAAAGCATGGACGTTGTTCCCGTGATTATCGACGTTGTCGGGAGCAACAGCATACGGGTTGTCCGCGCACAACCCAAGCGAGCGCTTGCCGGACGCTCGCACAGGTTGCATAGTTGTGCACAAATTCACGCCGACCCGCGCTGCCCGCGTATCGGCACGCCATCATTGAGGGAATCACCATGCGCCACCGTTCAGTGTCCGGAAAAGTGCTCTACAGCTCCAAAAAGCCGCACATGCTCGACCAAGCCCGCGGCTATGAGACGTTCCAGTTCACCCACCATCACGACGGTCGCGTGATCATGCGCGCACACTGCGAGATCGAAGAGCCGGAGCCTACGGTGATGCGCGACATCATCTACGCACTGGACGGCAACGGTGTACCGGAATATCTGCACGTGCATCTGACCGTCGGCGACTCGCCGATGGGTTCAGGCTGGCTGCGTCACGACCGCGACAAAGCCATTATCGAGTGCGAGAGCTTTGGCCATGCTATCGGCAGGCTATCGCAACAGCTGCCCACCGCCGGCGCATTCGATGGTTTCGGCACGCACCCGGTTGTTGGCGATGGCTTTCTGACGCGCTGCATGGACCTGTCGAAAGGCCCGCATCGGCGCGAGGTACGTGTGTTTGTGCCATCACCGGATCATCGCGGTGCGACTGCACCAATGGCTAGCGAGGTGCGTATCGGGCTGGAGTTCGTTGGCGAGGAAGAACGGACAGTAACCGCTGGCACCTTTCAGTGCCGGCATTACCGCTATATCGACGACACAGGGCCTGGCATGGGCGGCGTACAACACCCCACCTACGACATGTGGGTAACGGCCGATGACGATTCGATCCTGGTGTACGGCAGCATTGATGGCAGCATGATGAATCGCTATGAGCTGGTGGAGCTGGAGCGCTGAGCGCGACTTGTCCGTCTGCCAGGGATATCGGTCGTTGGGTGACCCCTGCATTTCTAAATCGCCCGCCAACGAGTCCGGCCATCCGGAATCATGGTGCCATTGGTGGATCGAACGTTCCGGCAATTGGTGGCGGTCTCGCACTTAGCGAGTGCCGCACAGCCGCTGACCGGCTAGCGGGACCCATTGCCAAAACCCTCAGCGGTTATCACCATAGCAAGCGTTGAGGCTTCTAAGACCGTATTGCGCATCTATCGGGGCGGCTCATCGCTACCGAGTAGGCGCTCGGCTGGAAAGTCATGCGTTGCTAGGTAGAACCGAAAGAACTGGTCATCTTGTCGCACGAAAACTACTGACTGCATGAAGCTGGGACCAACAGGCGACCTTTCTCTGAAGCCTTCAAAGAGCTTCCGTGCTGCTACGTGACCACCGAAAAAATCCACGAAACAGATATCGCTACTGCAGGAGACGGCGGTCTGCGTTTCGTTCTCGCCCATGATATCCGCAGTCAGCGATTCCAGTAGCCTCTGATTGTTCGATACGACCTCCGTATCTTTAAGGCCTTGCTCATAACTGCTCATCGCTAGCGCTTCAAATGCCTCCAGATTTCGGAGCAGCGCCGTTTCAAACACGCGCTCCCGTAGCTGCGCCAACTCGTCTCTTGAGAGCTGTTCAGGTCGTGTATCCGATTGTTCAATTGTACTAGAGTCTAGCGCAATCGATGCTTCAGCTGTTCCTTCGATCGGATCCTGCGAGTTTCCGCTCATCACAACATCAGAAGGGTCATTCAATACCACCGTGCGTTCCAGCGCATCAGCAGTCTGTCCTGGATACTTCGTCGCCAGAGCCTCATCGATCGCCAAATCCTGCTGTGCACCAGACCGCAACAATGCTATCGCAAAAGCCGCTAGCGTCGCCGCGACTGCCAATACTATGATAAAGCTTCGTCTCGACCTCAAGGGGCCCCTCCGGTCTCAGCGTATCGCTTTGTCAGTTGGACCCATGTTGTCCCGGGTATCCGCTACATACGATAAGCGTTGCACAGACATCACTGCCCGAGATCAAATCACTAACGCTGAGGCCGTGTTGTTGCCGAAACTGATCCATGGGAATCGGTGCAATAGACGCACCACCAATCAATTCGCCAACTTGGTTAAACCTGCCGTATTCGACGACTTCGCCGAGATGGTTTACACCAACGACAACAAGTTCGGCATTGTTGGGTATGTTGTTGGTGTCCGAATAGACATATGGCCCAGCAGAAAACGGATTTTTCAGTAGGACGTTGTAATAGTCCTCGAGCTCAGTTCCGCTGACACTTGTCGCAAGCAACAGCAAAGCCGCGACGAAAAAGAGCTTTCTCGAATTTCCGGATTTCAAGTGGTTTGTGATGGTCTTTTCAGTCTCCCTGACAGACAAGCTTCGCACACGCCTGCGGCCCGTCGGTTACAGATTACCCCATTATTGTGCGGCAGGCGTGCCGTTTGATCCTCAAGCGCGTGATCCAGCAAATCGATATTGGAGGATTTGATCCGAAACTGCCCAATCAGTCCGCATTCGCTAGCGCAATACAGACTTTGCAGAGACTCGGCATTATTAGGGCATGGCCCGGGCCCAGGCATGGGCGACGTACAGCACCCCACCTATGACATGTGGGTAACGGCCGATGACGATTCGATACTCGTGTGCGGCAGCATTGACGGCAGCATAATGAATCGATATCAGCTGATGGAGCTGGAGCGCTGGGCGAGCGGGTAGCTCGCAATGTTGACCGTTGGGTGAGTGGCGGAGAGGGGGGGATTCGAACCCCCGGTACGCTATAAACGTACACTCGCTTTCCAGGCGAGCACCTTCGACCGCTCAGCCACCTCTCCGTATTTTTTCTGTGCCCTCAATCACCCTAGTCGTAACCTGACTCGGGGGATTGCTCGTCGCTCCGCTCCTCACCCCTCAAGGGGGCCGCTCGGCCACCTCAGGGTTTCTAATTCGTCCGGCTGCCGTCCTCCGGCGTGGTTTCTGAAAAGCGCGGTGGCTTCTCAAGACAGCTTGTATCGACATCCGGTGGCGTTGACGCGACTGGAATCTCCAGCTTGGTCTCGCCCGGCAGCGGGTCCAGCTCATCCGGAATCATGATGCTGTTCGTGGCGCTGACTTTCTGGTAATCGGTGCGAGTCTCGCATGCGCTAGGCGCCGCACAACCGCTGATCAGCGTCGCGGCAGCCAGTGCCAAGGTTAATTGCCCCAGTGGATTAATCTTCATAACAAATCTGCATTCTTTAGCGCGGTGACAACCTGCTCGTGGTGCGCGTCAGCAAGCGGCAACAGGGGCAAACGAATCGACCCGTCGCCCAACCCAAGCTGTTGCAACGCCCACTTTACAGGAATCGGATTGGACTCGACGAACATTGCTTCGTTCAATGCCGCCAGACGCGCATCAATCAGGCGGGCCTCTTTGCGGTTGCCGGCCAGTGCCAGTTCACATAGTTTGGCCATTAACGCGGGCGCGACATTGGCCGTGACTGACACGACGCCATGCCCGCCACGCAGCATGAATTCGCAACTGGTGAAATCATCACCGCTGAAATACTTGAAGCCCGCAGGGCAGACCGCCTGCTGTGCCTGCAGGCGCTCAATATCGCCGGTCGCATCCTTGATCGCCACAATGCGCGGATGCCTTGCCAACTCGGCAACGGTGTCCGGCAGGATGTCGCTCACCGTGCGGCCCGGCACGTTATACAGCATGACTGGTTTGCTCACGGCATCGGCCACCGCCGTAAAGTGCGCCACTAAGCCACGCTGGGGTGGCTTATTGTAGTAAGGCGCGACGAGCAGGAAGCCGTCGACACCGTCAATGTCAGTCGCTTGCGACAGATCAATCGTTTGCGCGGTGGAATTGCTGCCCGTGCCGGCAATGAGTTGCATACGGCCCGCGATCATCTCGATGGCGCGAGCAATCAGCTCGGCGTGCTCCTGGCGGGTCAGTGTGGCGGACTCTCCTGTCGTGCCACCCACAACGAGCCCATGCGTGCCGGCGGAGGCATGCATATCAACGATGCGTTTGAGCGCCGCGTAGTCGATCGCACCGCCGTCAACGAACGGGGTCGTAATCGCAACCAGACTGCCGGAAAACATGCGTCTCTCCACCTAAAGCGGTGGCGAAGTTTAATCGCTGGCACGGCTTCGCGGCAAG